>JBBQOA010000620.1:0-2786 GCA_038330465.1 Pyrinomonadales bacterium | reverse complement strand
TGGGAAACGACGATGGACCCGGAAAAACGGACGCTGCTGCAAGTTCGCGTCGAAGATGCCATCGAAACGGACGAAGTTTTCACCGTTCTGATGGGCGATCAGGTCGAACCGCGACGCAAATTCATCGAAGACAACGCGCTTGATGTTCGCAATCTGGACGTTTAATAGAACACAGATAAACGCTGATTTAGGCGGATTCGCACGGATTTCTAATAAATTTATGCGAATCCGTTTTTTGATTGGTCAAATTATTTTTAGACTTGATTGTAGATGAACGAATTGGACGATTATTCACAACGCTTTGCCGACGTTTTATTTGCAGCTTTTCCAAACTGGAAAGAATTTCTTTCGGTTCAAAGTCTAAATGATTCTGTCGAAGAAAGCAGTCTTTTAGTTAAAGTTCCGGCACCTGCTAAAGGGTTGCTTACCAATGATCTTATTCCAGACTCCAAAGATTTTCTGACAATAGATTCCTGCGGTGAAATTACTATTGGATTTGATTATTATCACACGCATTTTGACATGTTTTCTGACACTAATGAGACTGAAGAGTTTAATCAAGCAGTCGAATTTGTGCATACTATAATTGAAGAAAAATTATGCGTGGTGGTTGTTTTGAATGGTCACCAATGGTGCGGTTCTACGGCAGTAAATGCTGGAGAAAGACCGGACTTATCAAATTTCCAAAACCTAAATTCATCTCAAGATGTATATGTCCGTTCTTGGCGTGGAACATATAATCAAAAGTATCGCGTTACAGAATTAATCAGTGAGAATAACAGCGCGAGGTAGTTGTTCTACTTCTTGCGAAAGTTTTCTCAAAGTGTAATGATTTTCCTTTACTGGTTTACTTATTTTGCATTTGAGAGTTAAGGAGTTTTTAGAAAATGTCAGCAGTTTTAGAAGCAGTTCGACCGATTGAAGATTATCTTGTAATGCCGGACGCGGAAATCGCCGAACGTATCGAATCTGCAAGAAAAGAACTTGGTTCGCGCGTCGTTATTCTAGGGCACCATTACCAGCGCGACGATGTTATCGTGCACGCTGATCTGACGGGCGATTCGTATCAGCTTTCGGTGATGGCGGCGCAGCGCAAAGATGCCGAATTCATCGTTTTCTGCGGCGTTCATTTTATGGCGGAATCGGCGAATATTCTGGGACAGCCGCATCAAAAAGTGATCTTGCCGGATTTGGGTGCGGGTTGTTCGATGGCGGATATGGCAAATATCGAACAGGTCGAAGACGCGTGGGAACAACTGCGCGAAATCGGCATTTTGCGGCAGAAGGTCGCGCCGATCACCTATATGAATTCGACCGCCGCGATCAAAGCGTTCTGCGGTCGCAACGGCGGCGTCGTCTGCACTTCGTCAAACGCCGTTCCGCTCTTTGACATTTATCTCAAAGAATTCGACAAGATGTTTTTCTTTCCCGATCAGCATCTCGGCAGAAACACGGGCGCGAAATTCGGCATTCCGCTCGATCAAATGGTTTTGTGGAATCCGCACGAAGAGCTCGGCGGCAACACCGAAGCAGAACTTCACGCGGCAAAATTGATCTTATGGCGCGGTCATTGTTCGGTTCACGGCAGGTTTAAACCGTGGCACGTTGACCAGATCCGCAAACAAATGCCGGGCGTGCAGGTGATCGTGCATCCCGAATGCCCGCGCGAGGTAGTCGAACTTGCGGATCTCGACGGTTCGACCAGCTTTATCATTAAAACGGTCGAAAACGCGCCGAGCGGCTCAAAATGGGCGATCGGTACGGAAGTCAATCTCGTCAACCGCTTGGCTGAAAGATTTCCCGACAAAGAGATCCGGCTGCTCGCGCCCGATCTTTGTATGTGCGCGACGATGTATCGCATCGCGCCGCAAAATCTTGCGTGGTCGCTCGAAAATCTCTTGAACGGAAATGTCGTCAACGAAATCGTTGTTGACGACGAAACAAAACATTTCGCGCTTGTTGCCTTGCAAAGAATGATTGATTTGACCGAAAAAAAGAATTAATTTTACTGCGGATAAACGCGAATTTCGCGGAATTTAAATTATTGCTTAAATCCGCAAAATCAGCGAAAATCAGCGGCAAAGATAAAAAATGGCAGAAATCGAAGACAAACTTCCCGAAAACAAACGCGGAAAATTTTACGTTGACTCGCAGTGCATCGATTGCGACGTGTGCCGCGACACGTCGCCGAAAAACTTCATGCGCGACGATGAAAACGGCTACTCATACGTTTACAAACAACCCGAAACCGACGAGGAAGCCGAACTCTGCGAAGAAGCCTTAACGGCGTGTCCGGTCGAAGCGATCGGCGACGACGGCGCGTAGTTACGTAAAAATTAAAAGTTAAAAATTAAAAAAGGCGGCAATTCTAAAACAGAGTTGACGCCTTTTTTCAATCCAAAATCCAAAATCGAATTACCCTGTAAATCCTGCAAATCTCGTTCCTCCTGTCTATTCTCTTCGTATTGTCTTTTTCGTGTCCCTTCGTGTCATTTCGTGGATGAATCCTAAATGTCAATGCCGGGAATGGGGAAGCGTCCGCTGTCACAAAGGTCGCGGACTTCGCTGCGAATTCGGGCAATGGCGGCTTCGTCGAAATGATATTCCTTGCCGTCTTTTTTGCAGGCGTGCGCGACGCGATCCATCCAGTCGGCAATCAGAACCATTTCCGGCTCTTTAAAGCCGCGAGTCGTAACGGCGGGCGTCCCGACGCGCAGGCCGGAGGGCGAGAACGGTTTGCGCGGGTCATTCGGAACCGTGTTGAAATTGGCTTCCAGTCCCGCTTC
>JBBQOA010000619.1:0-2789 GCA_038330465.1 Pyrinomonadales bacterium | reverse complement strand
TTTGTATTTTCGGGACTTTTTATGTCGGCGCGGCGCAATATCAACCGGAATTTTGGGGCAGTTATGTCGGATTTCCCGAAACGGGCTTTCGCGGCACGCATTTCTGGTTTGTTTTCGCGCTGTTTTTTCCGGCGGCGACCGGGATTATGGCGGGCGCGAATATGTCGGGCGAGCTGAAAAGTCCGCGCAGCAGTATTCCGCTCGGAACATTGGTGGCGATTGCCGTCGCTTATCTTGTTTATATGGCGCTCGCTTATTGGTTCGCGGTCGTTGCGACGCCGCAGGAATTGGTCGAAAACTACAACATCGCCCTCGAACGGTCGCTCTGGAAACCCGCCATCGTCGCCGGACTTTTGGGCGCGACATTTTCTTCTGCGTTATCTTCGCTGGTCGGCGCACCGCGCATTTTACAGGCGCTTTCCGAACATAAGATCATTTTCGGAAAAAAATATCTGGCGCAGAAAACGAAAAAAGGCGAACCCCGAAACGCGCTCATTTTGACCGGCGGAATTGTTCTGCTCGCGCTCTTTCTGCGTGATTTGACGGCGATCGCCGTGCTTGTCACGATGTTTTTTCTGATTACTTACGCGATGATCAATATCGTCGTTTTGATCGAGCAAAGTCTCGGTCTGATCAGCTTTCGTCCGAGTCTGCGGATTCCGCAGGTCGTTTCGCTGATCGGGACGATCGGTTGTTTGTTCGTGATGTTTATCGTCAATCCGGCGTTCAGTTTGGTTTCTTTGGCGATTGTTTTCGGCATTTACATTTTTTTGACCAAGCGAAATTTAAGTGCGCCGTTTGGCGATGTCCGCAGCGGTTTGTTTATTTCGCTGGCGGAATGGGCGGCGCGGCGGATGACGCAGATAACGACTTCGAAGGCGCGGGCGTGGAAACCGAATCTTTTGATTCCGGTCGAAGATGTCCGCGATTTGCGCGGCACATTTCGCTTGATCTACGATATTGCTTATCCGAAAGGCTCGATCCATCTGCTCGGATTTGCCGAAGATCATATCAATTCGAGCTTGAAAGTTGACTTGCCGAAAATCACCGAATCTTTGCGCGAAGAAGATGTTTTCGCCTATTCGACGCTTATTCAAAAAACCGATTTCGGGCGCAATTTGCTGACGAGTATGAGCACGATGGGCGCGGCTTTTTTGAATCCGAATATTCTTTTTCTCTCGATTCCTGAGGACAAAGACAAAGAGCTCGAACGCGATTTGAAAATGGTCATCGAACATTCCCGCGAGTGCAATCTCGGCGTCGTTTTGTTCGGCGACCACAAACGATCGGGAATGGGACGCAAACGCCGGATAAATATTTGGGTGCGCGACCAGAGCGCGAATTGGGACATTATTCAGGGAATGAGCAATATCGATCTGGCGCTGCTGCTCTCGTATCAGATCGAGCGCAACTGGAAAGGAAAAATAAATCTTTTAACCGCCGTTAACGATCCTGAAAACATTGCCGCCGCCGAAACATATTTGGAAAATCTGGTCGTCATGTCGCGCCTTCCCGATGCGCGCGTGCAAGCCTTTGGCGGAAGTTTTGCGGAATGTATCAAACAAGCGCCGCAAGCCGATTTGAACATTTTCGGGTTGCCCGACGAGATCGATTTCGATTTTACGCGGCGAATGGTTGAAGAAACCGCCGCGACCTGCATTTTCGTCCGTGATTCGGGCGATGAAAATGCGTTCGCGTAAACTCAACCGTTAGAAAAATATCCGCTTCGATCGATGTCGAATAAAAAGTAAAGCTGTTAGATTGCTTTTGCAATCTTGCCGGCAGAATGCCGGCGTTCCCACGACGTTCCTAAAAAATATTGGAGAAAATTTTTTGTGTCAAATTTGGAAAATACACATATCGAAACCGAATTAAGCCGCGATTTGGGCTTGATCTCGGCACTGGCGATCGGCGTCGGGACGATGATCGCCGCCGGAATTTTTTCGCTCTCGGGTTTGGCGATCCAGGCGGTCGGTTCGGCGGCGATCGTTTCATTTCTGATCGCCGCGGGGGTCGCGCTTTTTACCGCGCTGACGTATTGCGAATTTGTTTCGATCTACCCGAATTCCGGCGAAGGCTATCTTTACGCCCGGAAAACTTTTTCCGCGCCGCTCGCGTTTCTCGTCGGCTGGGCATTATTTTTGGGCTACGCTTCTTCCTGTGGTTTTTATCTCGCCACTTTTTCAAGCTATTTTATCGAATTCGTTTATCATCTGCCGTTTGAATCGATCGCCGGAATCGTCGCTTTAATTTTGCTGACCTTGCTCAATGTCAAGGGAACGAAGGAAAGCGGGGCTTTTCAGGTGGTCGTTACGATTACAAAAGTTATTTTGTTGATTTGGCTGGTCATCGGCGGCTTCAGCAGTATTGACATGACCGAAGTTTATCACAAATTCAGCACGGATTTCGGGAAGATCGCGAGCACCGCGACGCTTGTTTTCGTGACGTTTTTCGGCTTTTCGGCGATCGCGGCTTCGGCGGGCGAAGTAGTTAATCCGGTCAAGACCATTCCGCGCGCAATTTTTCTTTCGATGGGCATCGTGACGGTTTTATATATCTTCGTCATTCTCGTCATTCTGGCGGCGAATCTGACAAAATATGACGAAGCGGCGATGGGACGCGCCGCCGAATTGTTTTTGGGCGGAATCGGCGGAATGGTGATTGTCGGCGGCGGTTTGTTTTCGATGGTTTCGGCAACCAACGCTTCGATTATGGCAGGTTCGCGGGTTTCTTTTGCGATGAGCCAGCTTGGACATTTGCCGAAAGTTTTCAGCACGATCAACCAAACC
>JBBQOA010000618.1:0-2790 GCA_038330465.1 Pyrinomonadales bacterium | reverse complement strand
GGAAGAGAGAACGCTCGGCGGGCAATTAGGCAGAAAATCGGGTGCGCGTTACCGCGTTTATGAACGCCTGAAATTTTATTCGGAAGAAATAAAAGGCACACTTTTCGAGTCGAAAACCTTAAATAAAATGATTGATGAAATTTACCGTTTTCCTCTAAAATCTTCCGCCGTCGAATTATTAAATCGGCGTTTGCGTGAAAAAATCAGCGATTATAATTTGGTAGAATTGGTAATGGCTTTGCGCGAAGACGATGCGTTTTGCATCACGGAAGAAGCGACCGAAGCGGCGCACGAACCGCAGCTTATTTGTTCATTGGGATTATTCAGCGAGGAAAAACAGTAAATGGCGAACGCTCCACAATTAGTCAAACATCTTCAGAACTTCAATTTTCAAGACCTCTTTCTTGAACTCGGCTGGAGTCAATCGCCCGACAAAATTGAACGGCAATTCGCGGTTGACGGCGAAAAACACACGCGCCGTCAAATCGCGCAGTTGTCCGGTGTAGTTGTTTTTGAAATTTACGCGCCCGACGGCAAAATTCCTGAAAAACCGATTCGTAAAAAAATTCACGCGGAAATCAGCAAATCGTTTCACGAAAACCTTTTGATTTTTCTCGACGCGAATCGTTCGCAAAGCATTTGGCTGTGGGTTAAACGCGAAAAGGGAAAACAGGAACTGCGCGAACACGATTATTTCAAAAATCAGCCGGTTGATTTAATGCTCTCGAAACTCGTGCGGATGAATTTCGAGCTTGAAGATTTTGACGATGAAGGAAATCCGCCCCCGATTGTCGTTGTTGCTCGCCGTTTGCGCGATTCGCTCGATATTGAAAAAGTAACCAAAAAATTCTTTAACGAATTTCAGCAGGAACACGGGAAATTTCTTGAATTTATTGACGGTATTGATGACGAACGCGACCGCCGCTGGTATGCTTCGGTGATTTTGAACCGTTTGATGTTCATTTACTTTTTACAGGAAAAACGGTTTTTGGACGGCGGCAAGCCGCGTTATTTGCAAAGCAAACTCGAAGCATCGAAAGAGAACGGCAAAAATTTATACTTCAACGAGTTTCTGTGGAAACTGTTTTTTGTCGGTTTCGCCAAACCTGAAACAGAGCGCGACGCGGAAGATAAAAAACTTTTGGGCGAAGTTCCATATTTGAATGGCGGTTTGTTTTTGCCGCACCGCATCGAGATTGATTATAAAGACAAAATCCGCATCGCCGATGAAGCGTTTGAAAGTATTTTCAATCTTTTCCAGAGTTATTCGTGGAATTTGGACGATACTCCGGGCGGAAAATCCGACGAAATTAACCCGGACGTTCTCGGTTATATTTTTGAAAAATATATCAACCAAAAAGCGTTCGGCGCATATTACACCAGACCGGAAATTACGCAGTATCTTTGCGAGCAGACGATTTACAAATTGATTTTGGATCGCGTTAATTCGCTTGCCAAACCGCCGGACGGATTGACACCGAATATGTTTTCGTCGAACGACGGCGGGCTTTTTCTCGAACGAACTTACGATTCGATGGCGGATTTACTGCTTTACTTGGACGAATTTCTGTGCCGCAAATTGTGGTTTAATATCTTGCCGGATTTGAAATTGCTCGATCCGGCGTGCGGTTCGGGCGCGTTTCTCGTCGCCGCGCTGAAAACTTTGCTTAATGTCTATTCCGCCGTGATCGGGAAAATGGAAACGCTCGGCGACAAAGGCTTGAAAGACGAACTCGAAAAAATCCGCCACGCGCATCCGTCGGTTAATTACGACATCAAAAAACGGATTATCACGAACAATCTTTACGGCGTGGACATAATGGAAGAAGCGACCGAGATTGCCAAACTGCGGCTTTTTATGACGCTCGTTTCCAGCGTTCACCGCAAGGAAGAACTCGAACCGCTGCCGAATATTGATTTTAATATTTTAGTCGGCAATTCGCTAATCGGAATTTTGAACGTCAATGCCGAAGGTTTTGAAAAAGCGGAAGGCAAAGCGCAGGCAAATCTGTTTGACGCGCAAATTGAACAAAGTTATCAACAGATTCTCGACGACAAAAACAAATCAATCGAGCTTTACAAAAATCATACGTTCAAAGCGGGCGAAGCCGACGGGCTTGACCAAAACACGCGCCTGCTGCAACTGCGCGAACATATTGATAAAATCCGCACGGATTCTTACGCCAAACTCAACGAATTGCTGCTCGGCGATTTCAATGATTTGAAAATTAAATTCGAGCAGGCGACTTGGGACGAGAAAAAACAAAAGGAAGGCAAACCCGAAAAACGCGATTTGACCGCCGCCGACATCGAAGCTCTGCATCCGTTTCATTGGGGATTTGAATTTGACGAAATTCTCAACAAAAAAGGCGGTTTCGATGCGATTATTACAAATCCGCCGTGGGAAATTTTCAAGCCGCAGGCGAAAGAGTTTTTCGCTGAACATTCAAATCTTGTTACGAAAAACAAGATGACGATTAAGGAATTTGAAAAGAAAAAGGACGAACTTTTGAGCGATGAGGAAATAAATTCGGCGTGGCTCGAATATCAAAGCCGTTTTCCGTATGTCAGTTTGTTTTATCGCAACGCGAAACAATTCGAGAATCAAATTTCCGTCGTCAACGGCAAACGCGCCGGAACGGACATCAATCTTTATAAACTTTTTCTCGAACAATGTTTTAATCTGCTTCGCAAAACCGGACGTTGCGGAATTATCGTGCAAAGCGGAATTTATACGGATTTAGGCACAAAACAATTGCGCGAAATGCTTTTTTCGCAAGGCAAAATCAG
>JBBQOA010000617.1:0-2804 GCA_038330465.1 Pyrinomonadales bacterium | reverse complement strand
GCAATCGTTATGTTTAAAAATATCCAATATTCGCTTACTTTGCTGCTGATCATTTTATTTGCGCTCTTTTCAAACAAGGTTTTTGCGCAGGAAACAAACGAAACTGAAGTTATCAAAGTCGATACGAATCTCGTGACCGTTCCGGTCATCGTCAGCGACCGACAGAATCGATATATCGCGGGACTCAAAGCCGAAAATTTTACGGTTTTTCGCGACGGGCAAAAACAAAAAATCGAATATTTCATCGCTGAAGAAGCGCCGATCAATGTTGCGATCCTGCTTGATACGAGCCGCAGCACCGAACAGGTTTTGGGCAAGATCAAAAAAGCCGCCGAGGCTTTTATCAAGCAATTGAAACCGGACGATCGTTGTTTGATAATCAGTTTTGATTCGCGGGTCAATGTCCTCAGCGAACTGACAAATGACCGCGAAAAGTTGAAAAACGCGATCAAAAAAGCCGAAATCGGCGAACAATTCGGAACGGTCATGCAGGACGCCGTTTATCACGCCGTCAATAACAATTTTGCCGGCGTCAAGGGACGAAAAGCGGTTATTATGTTGACCGATGGGAAGGATTTCGGAAGTTACACCGGCAAAAAACAATTGATCTACAAACTCGAAGAATCGGACACGCTTGTTTATTCGATATTTTACGAAACCGGAATGATGCGGCAACCGCTGCGGCAGCCGCGATTTCCGATGCCGAACCGGCGCGGCGGCGTTTTCGGGCGCGGTAATCGAATGCCCGAAAGACGTCGGCAGCGAATCGAGCAATCAAACGATGCGGCGAAAGATTTTTTACGTGAAATGGCGGAAGTTTCGGCGGGCAGATTTTATGAAAAGGACGCGGCTGATCTGTCAGAGGCTTTCGCGGCGATCGCCGAAGAACTCCGGCGTCAATATCTGATCGGTTTCTATCCCGAGAATATCGAAAACGGGAAAGTCTATCAGATCAAGGTCAAAATCGATCGCCCGGACGCGGTTGTCCGTTCAAAAAACGCGTTTCGGGTGAAAAACTAATTGCTTTAGCATTTCGATTTTGCATCGATTTAGTGTGGAAGCAAAGTTGTCGATTTAGTTTTTTCAATCGGGTTTTGATTTGAGATATTTGATTCGTCCGAACAAAATTCGCGCAATTTAATGTAGATCAAAAATGGTAACCCGAAGGTCAGGATCAGCAAATTGATCAACCAAATTCCGCAAAAAACCAGCGTGTGACTAATTGAACTGCTATTTTTTTCATCCATCTTAAAATCCTCTTTAATAAGCGAACATTTTTTCAATTATATCAAAAAAAACAAGACAATATTGAATTCGGCGGTGGATTTGAGTTGGATTCAATCTTTAAAAGGTTTATGTTGTTTTCGGCAGGAAATTGATTTATGGAAGAAAATATCACGCTCGTTTTTCACGGATTCTTAAATCTGACGGCAAAAGAAAAGCTGAAACTGATCGATCAGATCAATAATTATTTTGATTCGAACGACCGCGAACCGATTCGCGCCGCGAACGAAGCAGAATTTGCAAATCTCGATCTGAAATCCGCAGAAATGACCTGTAAATGCTGCGGAAGATAAAGATAAAAGTTGATCATTGCGTCAGATATTGTTCGAGAATCGGCTGTAAATTATCGAAATCGAGCGGTTTGTTGATCAGATCGTCGCAGCCTGCTTCGATCGCCTGCCGATAATAAGATTTGCCGTAAGCGGTGACGGCAATGATCGGTATTTTGGCGAAGCCTTCAAAAGTTCTGATAATCTGCGTTGCCGTCAATCCGTCCATCACCGGCATCGAAATGTCCATCAAAATAAGATCAGGGTGATTTTGCCGCGCGGTCTCGACCGCTTCTTGTCCGTCCGCCGCTTCCAAAACCTCGTAGCCGAAATGCTGCAACAAATAACGCATCATCGTTCGCGTATCAGCATAATCTTCGACCACCAAAACCTTCTTCGTCATAGCCCTCCTTTATATAGAAACAACTTCCTTTTATAGGATACAAGATAAAAAAGGAAATTAACAATAACCGCTGCATACGTCAGTTTGGTAACTTTTTTTCAACAAAAAGATTTTTATTCTGCAATCAGTATAGCGAGCGCGTTTGTTTTGTTGAGCCGAGCCGTTTATCATTTTGTTTTGCGAAAAAAAACGCACAGCTTTAGAATTTCAAATCACAAATTTATTAATGCCATTCGGCATTTAACGAAATTATGTCTGAAAACAAATCATCCCGGCTCAAGCCTTCGCTTGATTGGCTATTAATTTTTGTTCCGATCGCGATCGCGATGCGGTTTATTCCGGCGCTCGAAAACCCGACGCTGCTGTTTATCTTTTCGTGTCTGTCGATTATCCCGCTCGCCGGTTGGATGGGCAAAGCGACCGAACATCTCGCCGAACATCTCGGGCAGGGCA
Source organism: Pyrinomonadales bacterium (assembly GCA_038330465.1). GTDB lineage: Bacteria > Acidobacteriota > Blastocatellia > Pyrinomonadales > Pyrinomonadaceae > JAFDVJ01. The sequence continues at coordinate 395 of JBBQOA010000617.1, read as the reverse complement.
TCGGCGGTTTGCTGAACGCGACTTTCGGGAATGCGGCGGAGCTGATCATCGCGCTGTTTGCTTTATCGAAAGGATTGGACGGCGTTGTCAAAGCTTCGATTACGGGTTCGATCATCGGCAATATGCTGCTCGTTCTCGGTCTTTCGATCATCGCGGGTGGTTCAAAATTTAAGACCCAAAGTTTTGACCGGACGGCGGCAAGCACGTCGGCGACCGCGTTGACGCTTGCCGGAATCGCGCTGCTCATTCCGACGGTTTTTCATCTGGTCGCAAGCAATGTGCCGGTCGCGCAAGGCGGCTGGACACCGGCGAAAGAACAAACCCTTTCGCTTGCGATCGCGGTCGTTTTGTTCGTCACATATATTTTTACTCTTTATTTTTCGCTTGTAACGCAC
>JBBQOA010000616.1:0-2804 GCA_038330465.1 Pyrinomonadales bacterium | reverse complement strand
TTCGGTTGGTCGAGCTTTGCCGTCAAATTCGGATTCGGTTGCGTGTCCTTAACGGGCTGAAAAACCGGTGTCGTTTCGTTTGTTTTGGTCGGAACGGTCGCCGCGGTTGTGTTGGTATCATTGGGAACCGGCAAAGTTTTGGTCGGAAGATTCGGAGTGTTGTTCGAAGCGACCGTCGCATTTGAAACGGTCGGCATTTCGGTCGTCGGTTCATTGACGGCGTTGAGAATTGTGCTGCGCGAATTGGCAAGCATCTCGCGCGAATCGGCAATTTCGTCCTTCCACCGTTTGGCATCGTAATCATCGCGCGCCAAAAGGCTTCGGGCATCGCTCGTGCCTTCGAGCAGGGCAAACGCATCGGAAGTTTGTTTCGGGTCTTTGCCGAGCGTTCTTGATTGCTCGATCACTTTTTCAAGCGTTGCCCGCATATTTTCGAGATCGGTCGCCGCTTCAGGCGGCAGATTGCGATCGGTGACGGACAAACCCAATGATTTATAACGATCTGCCTGATTGCGAGCGCCTCTGATAACTTGTCCGGCGGACGCGTAATAATTCGCCGCCGCGTTCGGTTTGTTTAATTTGATGTCGTTGAAAAGCCCGGTGAGAAAATCCTGGGCGCGTTTGTAGTCGCTCTGTTCGAGATAACAATTGACGAGCAGCACATTCAAAACGCTGTGAACGGTTTGGTCACTCGTTTCACGGCGAATGTTTTCGAGTTCGTAGATCGCAGCGTTGTAATTTTTAACGGCGATAAAGGCTTTCGCCTTTGAAATTCTCCCGCGCATCACTTCGCCGGACGTCGGCGTGGTTTGCGCGTTGAGAATAATAAAACTAAATACAACTAAAATTAATGAAGCGAATAACCTTCTGACGTTTAGCGGCATTTTCAGTCCTCCTTTTTATGACTTAAATTTTCCGTAAAGGTCAAGCGAACAACATACCTATGAAGGCTCACTTGTGCGACCCGATTAAATTCAAAACCTGTTGCAAAAAATCAAATTTCAAGTTGAATACAACTTGTTTTAATTGCCTGACAGACTATTGATGATTTTCTGACGGTAGAGGTTTGCGTCTTTCTTTATAACATTTTCGTTCAGCGTGAGCAAGCGTTTATCGCGCATCACGATCTTTCCGTCAATGATAACGGTCCGCACATCGTCGGCTTTGGTTGCGTAAACCAGACTCGAATAGACATTGTAAAACGGCGTTTGATTAATGTTATCGAAATCGACGATGACGATGTCGGCGCGTTTTCCGGTTTCCAGTGAACCGATTATATTTTCCAGATGAAGCGCGCGCGCGCCGCCAATCGTGCCCATCATAAAGGCTTCTTCGGCGGAGACGACCTTCGGATCTTTCGCGAAAACCTTGTGCAGCTTTGCCGCTGTGTCCATTTCTTCCCAGAGGCTCAGATCGTTGTTCGATGCCGCGCCGTCAGTTCCCAAACCGACGCGCATATTCATTTTAAGCATCAGCGGCACGGGCGCGACGCCGGCGGCGAGCTTCATATTCGATTGCGGATTATGGGCGATGCCGACGCCGATCCGTTTCAAGATTTCGAGTTCCTTTTCGTTTGCCTGAATCACGTGCGCGGCGATCACCTTGTCGCTCAGAAAACCGATTTTATCGACGTATTCGATCGGTCGCAAGCCTTTGTGATTCTGCTCGATAAAAGCCGTTTCGGTTTCAGCTTCGGCGAGGTGAATAATCAGCGGCGCGTTCAATTTATCCGATAAAGCGCGGGTTTTCAGAAGATGCTCCTGCGAGACGGTGTACGGCGCGTGCGGCGCGACCGCCGGAATGATGAGCGAATTTCCCTGCCATTTCTTGATGAATTTTTCGGTATAAACAAGCGCTTCATCAAAGGTTTTATTGTCCGGCGCGGGAAAATCGATGAGCGTTTCGCCCAACACGCCGCGGACACCGGCTTTCGATGTTTCGTCGGCGACGGCGTCTTCGAAATAATACATATCGCAGAAGGTCGTCGTCCCGCCGCGAATGAATTCCGCCAAACCGAGCCGCGTTCCGGCGCGGACGAATGCTTCGTTGACGTTCTTGGCTTCCGCCGGAAAGATATATTTCGTGAGCCAATCCTGCAGATCGAGGTCATCGGCAATCCCTCGAAAAAGTCCCATCGGCACGTGTGTGTGCGTATTGATCAAACCCGGAATAATGACCTTGCCCGAGGCGTTGACAATCTGTCTGGCGCGATAGGTTTTGGTCAGTTCCGAGCGTTTGCCGACGGCGATGATCGCGCCGTTCTTGACGGCGACCGCGCCGTCTTCGATGACCTCGCGAGCAGCGTTCATCGTCACGACCATTCCGCCGACGATCAATAAATCTGCCGTTTGAGTTGATTTAGACAAAGGTTTGTTGGTTTGAGCAAAAAGCGTCTGCGGGATAATTAAAAGAAATGATATAAATACGACTAAATAAATTTTCAACTTTTCCATAGCTGAATTTACTACAAATTTGTATCGAATAGCAACCGATTCACAAAATATTCAAAATAGTTTAGAATCTTTTCGAGGCAAAACTATGTCAACCTTAATGGAAATTTCACCTTCGATACCACCTTTAATAGGCAACTTCAATGGTCAAAACCTCAAATTGCGTCAAATCACTGCGAAAGAATATGACGCGATGATTGAAAACGGTGTTTTTGATGAAAATGACCAAGTCGAACTTTTGAACGGAGCGATTATCGAAAAAATGCCTAAAGGAACAAAACACTCGGCAGCGACCGACCGCATTGCCAGAGTTTTTTACCGTCATTTTGGAGAAAATGTTTTTATCAGAAATCA
>JBBQOA010000615.1:0-2807 GCA_038330465.1 Pyrinomonadales bacterium | reverse complement strand
CTTCGTCACGCGATTGATCGAAATCAACTGATCTTTCAAAATCAAACCCTGTGCAGAAATACTTAATTTATTAGTTTTCATTGCTTTCTTCTTTTAATTCTTCTTGCGCCGTTTCGTTTTTGTTTAATCCTGCTTCGCGCGTTGCGTCCAAAAGAGCTTTGACGCGTCCGTGATAAAGGTATCCGCCGCGGTCAAAGACAACGGTTGAAACACCTGCCGCAAGTGCGCGTTCGGCAATGGTTTTGCCGATCTTTTGCGCCGCTTCGATGTTGCCGCCGGTTTTACTTTTCAATTCTTTTTCGGTCGTCGAAGCCGCTGCCAGAGTCTTTCCGTTTACGTCGTCAATGACTTGCGCGTAAATATGATTCAGACTGCGAAACACCGCCAGACGCGGTCTTTCGGAAGTGCCGCTGACTTTCTTGCGAATGCGGGTGTGAACACCGCGACGAATATCTGCTCTGTTTTTCTGTGCCATAACTTTTCACTTATCATTTTTCATCGATCATTTTTCATAAATCTTACCGATTAATGCTTAATGCTCAATGCTCAATGCTTATTTTCCGGTTTTGCCCGGTTTCAATTTGTAAACCTTATCGGCGTAGCGAACACCTTTGCCCTTGTAAGCATCAGGCTTCCGCAGCCGATTCAATTCCGCCGCCACTTGTCCGAGTTTTTGTTTGTCGATACCGCTCAGCGTCAATGTCAATTGATATTGATTGATCGATGTTTTCGTATTAACCCGTTCGGATTTGGCTTCGATGCCTTCCGGCAAAATATATTCGATCGGATGCGAATAGCCGAGCGAAAAAACGATCTTTCCGCTTTGAACGTCAGCTTTATAACCGACGCCGACCAGATCCATATCCTTCTTAAAGCCTTCGGTGACGCCGACGATCGCGTTGTTTGCCAAAGCCCGTGCCAAGCCGTGGAACGCGCTCAGATCATTGTTTGCCCGTTCGGCGGTCAATGCGCCTTCTTCTTGTTTGAAGGACACACCTTTCGGAATCGGAGATTTGAGCGTTCCTTTCGGACCTTTCACTTCCAATTCGTTTTCGTTTATCGTCACGGTTACGCCTGTCGGTATCGTAATCGGTTTTTTTCCTACACGAGACATATTTCCTCATTTCGATTTGGGATCTGCGATTTTAGATTCCGGGATTTAACAAAAAATCCGCGAACTGCCATCACCGATCCGAAATCCTAATAAACTTTTGCCAAAATTTCGCCGCCAACTTTTTCGTGACGCGCTTTTTTTCCACTCATCAAACCACGCGAAGTGGAAACGATATTAATTCCATACCCGCCGAGAACGCGCGGGATCTCGCCTGCACCGACATAGACACGTCTGCCCGGTCGAGAAACTCTCGAAAGGTGCGTGATCGATGAAATGCCTTTGGCATCATAGCGCAGGAAAATGCGGATCGTGTATTTGATGCCTTCACCTTTGGTGACAAAGTTATTGATATAACCTTCTTCTTTCAAAATACGCGCAATTTCTAATTTCAACTTTGAACCCGGAATATCCACGCGGCTGTGGTTCGCGGCAATTGCATTGCGAACTCGCGTGAGCATATCGGCTATCGGATCTGTCATTCTGTATTAACTCCGTTTAATAATTACGGCGGTTCGGAACTTTTCCGCCTGCCGCATCAGATAAAAAAACTACCAACTTGATTTTGTGACACCCGGAATTTGTCCTTCGAGCGCCAACTCCCGCAAAGCGACCCGCGACATTCCGAATTTTCGCAAAAATCCGCGTGGACGACCTGTTTGCGAACAGCGATTGCGAACCCGGATCGGACTGGCATCGCGCGGAAATTTTTGCAGTTTTATGACGGCTTCATCAATCTGTTCGATCGACGAAGCAGGGTTATTGATGATTTTCTTTAACGCCAGACGGCGTTCCGCATAATTTGCTACTGTCTTTTTGCGTTTGTTGTTTTTTACAACTTTACTGATTTTTGCCATTGTTTTTCTCTAAAATCTACGGACGAAACGGCATTCCGAGTGCTTTCAGAAGCGAACGTGCCTGTTCGTCCGTCGATGCCGTTGTCACAATTGAAATATTCATACCGCGGGTTTTATCAACCTTATTAAAATCAATTTCGGGGAAAATCAACTGCTCGTGAATACCGAGCGTGTAGTTTCCGCGACCGTCGAAAGCCTTGCCGGAAATTCCGCGAAAATCGCGCACCCGCGGCAGCGCAACCGAAATCAGGCGGTCAAGAAATTCATACATCCGATCGCCGCGCAGTGTGACCATCGTGCCGATCGGCATTCCCTGTCGAAGTTTGAACGCCGCGATCGATTTTTTGGCTTTCGTGACGACCGGTTTTTGTCCCGTCACCGATTTCAATTCTTCAACGGCGGTGTCGAGCACTTTGGCATTGGCGATCGCTTCGCCGATGCCCATATTGACGACAACTTTTTCGATCTTCGGAATCGCCATCGGGTTTTCGATCCCGAATTCTTTGGCGATCGCCGGAGCAATCTCTTTTTTGTATTTATCTTTTAATCTAGCCATTTTTTTATCTCTTTTTGGGACCCCGGCACTTGCTTCGCTCGTGATCATAAATTACAAATTTCAAATATTTTAAAATTTATGATCGCGCTTTTTAGCGTGCCCGCGTTACCAAAACTTCAAATTTTATTGTTCGTCGGTCTCTTCGGCTCTCGCCGTTCGTACCCATTGCGGATCTGCAACAACTTTTCCGCTTTTCGCGACGCGAACTTTTTTACCGTCCTGAACTTCGTATTTAATGCGTGTCGGTTTGCCCGTTTCCGGATCGATCAACGCCACATTTGAA
>JBBQOA010000614.1:0-2808 GCA_038330465.1 Pyrinomonadales bacterium | reverse complement strand
CAACGAGCGCACTCATTTCGATAATACCCGTGAACGGCGCCGCGTCCGTAATGTTTGTGACATAGAAATTTGATAAAGATTTTTTCATCAACACCGACGCGCAGACGATGCCCTGATATTTGATATTTTCGAGTTTCGCTTTTTCCGCGTCCGACAATTGCGGACAGATTTTCGCAGCGATGTTCGACGGGCAAGTCAGAATTATTTGGTCGAAAGAATTTTTAACCGCCAAGGACGCAAAGTTTTTTTGAGCGGGTTTTGACGCGCCGGAATTGCTGACGACCGCATTGGAAAAAACCGCTTTGCTTTCTTCGATATTGATTTCCTTTGCGCTCTTTGCGTCCTTGGCGGTTAAATTTATCTTTCCATCCGATAATTTTTCAATCGCTTCAACCCGCGAATTCAGACGAATTTCAACGCCTTTTGTGCGCAAATGCTCGCCGAATCTTTCCAAAACCCGCGCGTAACCGCCGCGCACATAGCCGAACATTTCGCGTTTGAGTCCCGATGCCCGCGCCGCATACATCCGCTGGATCGTCGCCCAGATAAACGCGGCGGACGTTTCTTTGTATGCCTCGCCTAATTTCGCTTTGAGCAGCGGTTTCCACATTTTTTCAAACGTCCGTCGCCCTGAAAGCCTTACAAGCCAATCTTCGACCGAAATTTTTTCGAGCGCCTTCCAATCTTTAACGCGCGAGGCGTAAAAAATGGTCGCGCCGAGACGAAATTTTGAAATAAACCCGAGCGGCGGAAACCGTAAAAATTCGAGTGTGTTCGACATCGAAAAAAGTTTGCCGCCCGAATAAAAGCCGGTTTTCGTTTCAACCCATTCAAATTCATCGCCGAGCCCGATTTCTTCGACGATTTTCCGCGTAAACGAATCCGACAAAAGCGTCACGTGATAATGTTTGTCCCAAGTAAAATCGCCGATCTGCCACGCGCTCGCAAGCCCGCCGATCTCCGGCGCGGACTCAAAGACGGTCACTTGATTTCCACTTTCGGCAAGCCGCAATGCGAGCGTCAAACCGAGAAATCCGCTTCCGATGATGGCGATTTTGAATTTTGGATTTTGGATTTTGGATTGTTCTAAATTCATTTTAAATTGCCAAAATCAACAGTGTGAAGATTATGAAGCAAGTTTTGATTAGCTGTTTTTGTTTAATGATTCGATATATTCAAGAAAACCTTTTTCGTTTGTGATTGTGCAACCTTGAGATTCCGCTTTTTTTATCTTACTTTCCCCTGCATTTTCACCTGTTACTAATACTGAAAGACTTTTGGTAACAGAATCTTTTACTAAAAATTTTGCTTTTGTCGCAATCTCCGAAAGTCTCTCTCTGTCAGATTTACCAAATCCCGTGAAACAAATTTCTGGAAGTTTGTTTTGTTCTCTCAATTCTCTTTCACTCTTTTCGATAGAATAAATTAAAGCCCAACCTTCTGACTCAGTCAATTTGTTAATCTCTTCATCATTTAAGTCAGTTTTTGACCTCAAAACTCCTTTTAATTTTTCACTTACCATTTTTCACTCCAAAAAACTTTATGATAATTCTTTCACGTTTCGATTTTCAATTTCGTAGCGCAACCCGCTTCCGATGATAGCGAAATTTTTAGACATATTTTCGAGCATAGTGTAGGGGCGATCCCTTGTGGTCGCCCGACGTTTGCATATTTTCAGCTCGTCGGGGCGAGGACAAGCCGTCGCCCTTACAAACCCGGCGGACGAGGACACGCCATCGCCCTTACAAATAATCCACTCTCCCGACGAATTCCCAATTTTCTAAATCCTTCTTTGCCGGATTGTTTTTGATATATTTTACGCATTCGGCAAAATCGGTTTCGTGGCGAACGATATGGTCGTAAAATCCGCGCTGCCAAAGTCCGCCTTTGCCGTATTTCCAATAAATGCGCGTCGTTAAACTTTTGAACGCGCCGCAGATTTTTCCCAACTCTTTTTCAAATTCGCCAATTCCAATGAGCGCGTGAAAATGGTCGGGCATCAGGCAATAACAATATAAATTGAACTTCATCTTTTCACGCAAATCGATCAAACATTCGATCACGGATTTGGCAAATTCTTTGTTATAAAAGATCGTTCGTCTGCCCTGCACGTTAATCGTGACAAAATAAACGCGGCGCGATGAATAATCGAAACCTTGCAGACGCAGGGAATCTTTGCGCGTGCAGAGTTCGTCGGATTTTTCGTCGGGTTCGTTCATAAATTTGTGTCTTTACGATGTAAAGGTGACGGCTTGTCCTCGCCTATTTCGTTGGATGAGATCGAATTTTCGCTTCGCTCATCGGGCGACCACAAGGGATCGCCCTTACAATTCTCGCACTTTTCGATTTTCAATTTCGTATTGCAAACCGCAGACGCATTCAAATTCTTTGTCGCTCGAATCGTCAAACTTGTGAAAAAGCTGTCCGCATTTGCAGACCGCGCCGACCGAACGCGCCGGAGAGCCGAGGGCGAGATGAAAATCGGGAACGCTTTTCGTGACGACCGAACCCATTCCGACCATTGCCCAGCGTCCGATCTCTAAATCGTTGCCGATGATGCAGCCCGCGCCGATCGTCGCACCTTCTTTAACTAAGGTCGGCAAAGTGTGTTCGTCAGGCTCGCTCGGACGCAGAGTTTTAAGGTCGGGAAAAGTTGCGCGCGGAAAACGGTCGTTGGTAAACGTCGTCCCGGCGGAAATCATCACGCCGTCTTCGATCGTGACGGCGGCGCAAATATAAACCATCGCGTTGATCTTCACGCGATTGCCGATTTTCACGTCATACGCGATATAAGTCTTTTCGCCGATG
>JBBQOA010000613.1:0-2808 GCA_038330465.1 Pyrinomonadales bacterium | reverse complement strand
TTTTCCTATAATCATTTGATTTTTATCGCTTTTGAAATTTTGAAATTTATATTACTTTTTGTCTTGGGCGTGAGTTTATTGAAAGACAATTTGAGGTTTGATCAATGAAAGATATTGAAACGAGAGCCGACATTGACGATTTGATGGTTCGTTTTTACGGGCGAGCGATGAACGACGAGATAATCGGATATATTTTTACCGACGTGGCGAAACTGGATTTAGATCATCATCTGCCGATCATCGGCGATTTTTGGGAAACGATGCTTTTCGGCACGGGCGATTACCAAAAATACGGTCGTAATCCGATGCAGGTTCACGGTGAGCTAAACCGAAAATCCCGGCTGACCTTTGAACATTTCAATCGCTGGCTCGAAATTTTTTACGAAACGATTGACGAAACTTTCGCGGGCGAAACAACCGATTATCTGAAAACGCGGGCAAACGCTATCGCAAATCGAATGCTCGAATATGTAAGCCGTGCGCCGGTTGACCTTTTTTGAGTTTTCAGCCCGCTAAAAATTCGCGCAAAGGTTCAACATCGTTAATGATAATTTTGCCGCTCTCAATTCGGATGAGATTTTTGTCAGTTAATTTTCGGACGGCGCGAATCGTCGACAGTTTCAAGCACAGGTTTCATACTTTAATTATCAGCAATAATTTCAAAAGCGCAACGCGGAGCGTCGCCGCGCTTGCAATGCTCTTGCACTTCGAGACCCGTGATTTCCGACAAAAGCGTTTCGGCAAGCCGGCAAACTTCCGGGTGCTGCGCCACCGAATCGGAAAAGGGACAGCCGCTGCCGCTTTGAAGCAATAGTTTATCATCAACTTTTTCGGGTATCGCCACACCGCCCAATTCTTCCAACACAGCGACGGCTCTTTCGGTCCGGCTCTCAACGCTTTCATTAGCTTCTTTCGGAGTACGATCTGCCGCCAGTCCGTGCGCGACTTCTTTTAAAACTTCCTGCATTTCATCAGGCGCGAGCCGCAGTTTTAATACAGTCAGTAATTGATTAAAAAGAGCATGATAGGCTTTCGGAAAAAGATGACGCGCTTCATCGGTCAGTTGATAAGCAAAATGAGGCTTTCGCGCGCCGGGAATTACGCCGCCGCGCTCGACAAGCCCGTCGCGTTCGAGCGTTGCTAAGTGAGAACGCACCGCGTTATCCGTCAATTCAAGCTGCTGTGACAATTCATCAACCGAACTTGTGCCGCGCCGCAACAGGGAAACAATGCGCCCACGCGTGCTTTCAAAAAAAGTTTGTCCGAATTTTGTTGATTCCATATCCTTTTCTCCGATTTGAATATAACTTTTTTAAATAAAAAACACAATAAGTCAAAGAACATCTTGACTTATTGTGTTATAAGTCGTAGATTTGGAAAACAGGCAATCTGATTTAGTTGGAAAACCTGAAAAAATAACAAAAATAAAGAAAAGGAGAATATAAAAAAATGGAAACTGTATTTAGTGAAACGATGAGAAGAGAAACTTCCCGTGCAAAAGAAATTGATACAAGCCGACCCGGTTATCAGGCTTACCAAATTTTACGCTTAGGTTTTACGATTGCGCCGATTGTTGCCGGACTCGACAAGTTTTTTCATCTGTTGGTGAATTGGGATCAGTATCTGCCGGCATTTGTCAATAATTTAACCGGCGGTTACGGACACGAACTGATGCTCGTCGCGGGAGTTATCGAGATAATCGCGGGGTTGGGTGTATGGTTTATGCCGAAGATTTTCGCTTATGTCGTGTCGGCTTGGCTGCTTTTGATCGTCGTCAATTTGCTGATGATTCCGGGTTATTTTGACGTTGCGCTACGCGATTTCGGTCTCGCTCTGGGCGCATTCGCGCTCGGACGGCTCGCTTCGGAATATTCAAATTAAAAAAGAGGCAAAATATGTTCGATAATTCTCGATACGGATCAACAAACACAGCGAATGAAACCTATGCGAACGGCAAAAACTCGTCGAGCGGCAGTACCGTCGAGAGGGTTGCCGAAGCGCGTTTGCCGACTGAATTTGGCGAATTTCGGATTATCGGCTACCGATCAATGTGTTCCGACGAGGAATTTGTCGTCTTAACGCGCGGTGTTTTGCGAGCCGAAAAACCGACGCTTGTAAGAATCCATTCGCAGTGTCTGACGGGCGATGTTTTCGGCTCGACGAAATGCGACTGCGGGCAGCAATTTCAGGCAGCAATGAAACTCATTTCGGAAGAAAATTGTGGCGTAATCGTTTATCAAAAGCAGGAAGGTCGCGGTATCGGAATTATCAACAAGATTCGCGCCTACGCCCTTCAAGATGCGGGCGCGGATACAATTGAAGCGAACGAACGACTGGGGTTGGAGATTGATTCGCGCCGTTACGAGCAATGCGCCGAAATTCTGATTGATCTGGGTTTGCGCCGCGTCCGCTTTATGTCGAACAACCCGGAAAAAATTAGCGCAGTTGAAAACAGCGGACTGGAAATCATCGAGCGCGTGCCGCTGGCTATCAAGTTTCACCGCAGTCTGGCGCGTTATTTGAAAACAAAACGCGAGGAGATGGGACATCTGATAAATCTGCCGCCGGAATTTGATAAACCGTTTCGCGTGGGTATTTGAAGAATCTGAAAAAACCGTTTTTTTTAAAAGGTAGGCAAAAATATTGCCTGCGAAATAAATCTACCGTTTTTTAGTTTTATTTTCGCTTCATATGACTTAAGTCATATCAGAAGTGTTTTCAAATGATTTAACATTGGCTATTGCATTTTTTATGAACCAATTTATTGACAAGACTATTCGGGAATCGGCGGCAGCAATAGCTCCTCTG
>JBBQOA010000612.1:0-2821 GCA_038330465.1 Pyrinomonadales bacterium | reverse complement strand
TATCCTTCCAGTGATCTTTGATGGTTTCGTTTTCGTTGACCGGTTCATTGTTGTCGCCGGAATATTTGTCTTCCCAGAGAATTTTATCCGTTTTCAGATCCTGAATGACGAGATTGCCGAAATAACAACCGCAGGCTTCGTCGCCGGGTTCGACATAATAGGCGAATTTGCCGTCTTCCGACCAGCCGATCGGATAAAAAGATTCGGTGATCAGTCCGTTATAATTAGTTTCCGGATCGGTCTTCGGATTTGTTTCGCCGATGCCGTTGAGCTTTAAACGCGCGGGCTGTTCATACAAAACATCTGTTTGAACGATCTGTGCCGGAGCCGAAAACTGCGCCGCCAGCAAGCTTGTCAAAAGCGCGGCGGTCAAAAAGATTTTTCTATTTAACATTGAATTTCACTCCCTAAAAAGATTAAGCAGTTTTTCAACTGCTTTTTGAATAGACAGATGTTTCGGTCTTTTCTAGCCCAGAGCCCAAATTATATTTCTTGAAAATTAGCTTTCCGTCTCTGCCTCGCCGCCGCTCGCATTCGCCGCTTCTTCTTTGGAAACCGGGCGCATATGCGGGAAAAGAATGACGTCGCGGATCGAATGTTTGTTCGTCAAAAGCATCACGAGACGGTCGATGCCGATGCCGATGCCGGCGGCGGGCGGCATTCCGTAGGCGAGCGCGCGAATGTAATCTTCGTCCAAAATCATCGCTTCGTGGTCGCCCGATTCGCGTTCTTTGCCCTGCTCAACAAACCGCTCAAACTGTTCCTGCGGGTCGTTGAGTTCCGAAAACCCGTTCGCGACTTCCATTCCGCTCATAAACAATTCAAACCGCTCGGCGATCTGCGGATTCTCAGGGCTTGCTTTCGAGAGCGGCGAAATTGATTTCGGGTAATCGATGATGAAGGTTGGTTGGATTAAGTTTGATTCTGTTAAGGTTTCAAAAATTTCAACCAAGCATTTCTGCATTTTTACTTCATTTGAATCATTTGATTTTTGATTTAATTTCTCAATGAATTGTTGTGTTATTTCTTCGGCTGCATTTGGATATTCTATTGCAACGTAAACGAGTTCATTACCTCTGCTTTTCACATTTGCTTTTGCGGAATTAGGAAGAAAATAATCCCAAAGTAGAGAATCATTGCAAAATGCTGCTATATAAAAAACTTGTTGCGGATCATCTAACCAAGACCGTTCAAATTTACCTCTTGTCATTTCGCTCATATCTGTTGGAACAAAAGAGAGGTTTTTGTTTTCTTGCGACCACCAATATTTTGCAATAGCGTCTTTCATCGAAAGTCTTTCAAACTTTGAAAAATCAATCTCATTCTCGCCGTATTTCACTTGCAAACCGCCGCCCGTCGCTTTCTTGACCGATTCTTTAATCATCGTTTCGGCGAAATCCATCATTCCGTTGACATCCATATAGGCGCAGTAAAATTCGAGCATCGTGAATTCGGGATTGTGCTTCATCGAAAGTCCTTCGTTGCGGAAATTGCGGTTGAGTTCGTAAACCTTTTCAAAACCGCCGACGGTTAATCTTTTTAGATATAGTTCGGGCGCGATGCGCGCGTAAAGCTTGATGTCGAGCGCGTTGTGCCACGTTTCAAAAGGCGTGGCGGCTGCGCCCGTCGCTTTCGGCGTGAGCATCGGCGTTTCAACCTCGATATAGCCCGCGTCATCGAGAAATCGGCGCATTCCGCTGATGAGTTTGGCGCGGCGCTCGAAAACCTCGCGCGTCGTCAAACCTTCGTGTTCGACCTGAAGGCTCGACGCGATCAGATCGGCGTAACGATAACGCCGCTGCAATTCGGGATCGGCAATGCCGTGCATTTTATCGGGCATCGGCAGCAGGGCTTTCGATAAAAACTGAAATGTTTCGACGTGCACCGAAAGCTCGCCCGTATTCGTCAAAAATAAATAACCTTCCGCGCCAATAAAATCGCCGTGATCGAGCAACTTGAAAACATCCCAACCGCTCAAGTCCGCTCCGTCTGCGGTCGCGGGCGAACTAGTCTTGTCAGAACCGTCTGCGGTCGCGGGCGGTTTAAGTTTATTATTAGAAGATTCCGAGGTCGAAGAAAATCCATCCGCGACCGCAAACGGTTCTGACAGAGCAGAAGAACCATCCGCGACCGCCGACGGTTCTGACTTGACGCCGTTAAAAACGGCTTTCGCGGCATCACGGCGAACATAGATCTGCAAACGCGAAATGCCGTCCGAGAGATGCACGAACGCGGCTTTGCCCATCACGCGCGGCGGCACGGCAAGGCGTCCCGAAACGCGGACATTGCCGAATTCCTTGAGCTTTTCATTGAGCTGCGCCTTTAATTCCTGATCGGGTTTTTCGCCTTCGGGCGTGTTGTCCCGGAGCTGTTTCGCGATTTCCGCAACCGGCGCAAACGCCAGAATATTCGAGATCGTATCTTCCTTGCCCGTTATGCGCGAACGCTCGAATTTGTTCGGATACGAATTTCCGACGAGCACTTCGAGCGCTTTCAGATGTTCGATCCGCGCCATTACCTGATCATTATCATCAATGATTCCCGCTTGAATGATCGTTTCCGCTTGTGTGTTTGCAATTGACATAAATAAAATTCGACCCTAAATTTAATCCGCGAAGCGGATGGCAGCATAAAGCCCCGTGCGTGAGCGCGGGGTAACATATCAAAAAAGCGTTAAAGCTATCGAAGATAGCGACAGCCGCATATTTTCAAAATCTATCGCCCGTTTCTTTCCCCGCGCTTACGCACGGGGCTTTATGCTATTGCTCGTTTCACGAGCTAAAACCAAGACTCGCTTAAATTGTGATTATAAATGTGCAAT
>JBBQOA010000611.1:0-2830 GCA_038330465.1 Pyrinomonadales bacterium | reverse complement strand
TTAAAGAGTTCGGGGACAAAATTGGTCAAGCGTCCGTTTCGATCCCAGGGCGAACCGAAAAATGAATAACGAACTCCGTAATAGATAGTCAAGTTTTTACGCGCACGCCATTCGTCCTGGGCAAACCCCTCAAAGGTCTTTTGCCGCAGATCGGCGGTATAATCGTAATGTGCCTGGGTCAATGTCGCGTTCGTTCCAAGCAGAAAGTTTGCCCATTGCTGTTGAATGGTATTGCCGCCCGTCGCGATCACGGCGGTCGTTCCGCCCGGTGTGTTAAAGCCGCTGTAAATCCCCTCGTTATTTCCCGCTAAGGCGTTTTCGTTTTTACGATACTTGGATAAAATCGCTCCGAATTTGGTGGTATGGCTTCCGAAAATCTTCGTTACCGTTCCGCTGAAATTCTGTTTCCACGAGAAGTTATCGTATGGTCCGAAACCCTGCAAATTACTGAAACCGGCGCCGGAAATGGTCGGCACGCGATCGCGCTGACTCGTATAAGGTAATGGCGGCGAGATCGGTGAGTTGGTCAATGCCAGCGAACCGACGTTATTGCTTAAAATCGCACCATATCCGAAATTATAGCGACCTTCGAAAATTAATGAAGGACTATAAGCATAAGTCATCTGAAATGTGTGTGTTTTGCCCGGTGAATTTGTTTCGGTCGTTGAAACTCCCGGCAAACCCGAACCGCTCGAAAATAATGAATTGGCGTCGAGCGTCGGAATTTTATCGTTTTGAAAGCGATAATACATTGACAATTGATCGTTGAAACTATGATCTAGTTTGAAGATCTCCTGTCGAAAATTTGCTTTGTTGACGGTCGGAAACGAAAGACTGTTGCCGGTCGAAGGAACCGGCAAATTATTGTAAATATAAGTCAAATACTGCTGCGCTAGCGGATTGATCGGTCTTTGAGTCGAGAGCGCCGTGCCGGCAGGTAAAATGGTCGTACAAGTGGTGCCGGTCGCCTGCAAACAAATCGGTACGGTAAAAATGCCCTGTCTTTGTGCCGCTGTCGCAACGGTCGAATTCAAAGTCGGATAACGCAGGTCGCGCCGCCATTCCTGCGAAAAGAAGAAGAACGTCCGGTCATATTTTTGGAAAAATCCTTCGTCCGGATCACGTTCGCCGTATCTTAAGAAATAAACCGGACCGCCGATCGTCCAACCGAAATTGTTATAACGGAAAGGACGTCGTTTGGCTTTTCCTTGATCATCAACGCCCGCCGAACGGGTTTGATTCGTAAAGTAATCATTCGCATTAAAAGATTCGTTTCTGACAAATTCAAAAAGCGAACCGCTAAAGCGTTTGCCGCCGGAACGGGTAATCACATTGACCTGTCCGCCGCCGCTGCGACCGGATTCTGCCGGAAAGAGCGAACGCAGAACGCGAAATTCACCGATCGAATCAATGCTCGGATAGGCTTGGATCGTCAAATTTGAACCACGGTCGGTGACGTCCGCGCCGTCAACCGTAAAGGTATTCTGACTGCTGCGGGCACCGTTGACGGAGATTTGAACCGTGTTCGCCTGCCCGTCAGGGTTGACGGTGCCGACATAAACCTGATCGGAAAGATCATTTGAAACGCCCGGAGCAAGCGTCACAAGTTGTGTAAAATTTCGATTATTGACCGAAAGCTCACGAACCTGATCGCCATTAATGACGGTGCCGCTCGTTGCCGAAACCAAATCAACCTGAACGGGATCGGCTTCAACAGTGACTGTTTCCTCAATATTGCCGGCTTCCAAAGCGACATCGACGGTATTCCGTTGTCCGATGTCAAGTTTTACGCCGGTTTTCACAGACTTTTTGAAATTTGGCGCGGTCACCGTAATTTGATACAAACCCGGCGAAAGAGCCGGAGCTGAAAATTCTCCGTTGTCGTTGGTCGTGATCGTCCTGACCGCAATATTGTTTTTGCTTGAGTCAACGACAGTAACAGTCGCGCCCGGGACAGCCCCGCCGGCAGCATCGCGCACGGTCCCGACGATCGAGCCGGTAATTTCCTGTGCTGATGTTGAAAAATTAAAACTTAAAATCATCGCCGCAGCAATGACCAAGCAACTTGCAATCGAAAAGATTTGCCTTCTCATATTCATTTTTTTCTTTCCTTGACAAAGATTTGGTAGAACTTAAAAATTGCGAACTATGTATCAGTTTTATTTAGGTTTTTGGAGATATCTCCAAATTTTCGTTATAGCAACAACCACAGTAAAACACTTAAAATGCGTAAAAACCATTGATAATGTTACATTTTTGAAAACTTTAAGGATTCTTTTAAAAGGTTATAAACCTTAATTTGCTATTTGTAAAGCAAAAATCGTGCACGACGATTTTTGAAACTGTCTAAGGATTTCTGCCACGCGTTTTCGATCGCCGCGGGTTCGTCGCCGCGCCTGACCATCTCAAAAATCTCGCTGTTGACGAGCAAACGGTTGTAATTTTCTGATTTCCAATCGGCGGGAAAAAGTTTGCGGAGCGCGGCGGCAACCTCAAGCCCGGTGCGGACGGAGTTAAATTTTGCGCGGTCAACGATGATGAGGTTGATGCCGCCGCAGTTTTCGTCCTTGAAAACCGAAGCATTCGGCTTGAATTTGACGGGCACGAAGCGGACGCCGGTTAAATTTCTGCCGTTTAAATACGCGGCGAGTTTTGCGGCGTCGATCCACGGCGCGCCGACGACTTCGAACGGCGTATCGGTGCCGCGTCCGACCGAAACATTCGTCGTTTCGAGCAAGCCGATGCCCGGATAAAGCGTCGCTTCGGTCAATGAGCGCATATTCGGCGAAGGATTTATCCAAATTTGTGAAGTTTCGTCAAACCATTGGAT
>JBBQOA010000610.1:0-2830 GCA_038330465.1 Pyrinomonadales bacterium | reverse complement strand
GCCGGCGACAAAACGATAGATCAAAAGCAAGAGGACGGCACCGATAACTGACATTATCCAACCTGCCGTATAATTTTCGCCGCGCCACAAAGACCGCGCGATAAATGTTCCGACCAATGAACCGCCCATCCCGATCAAAGCGGTGATCAACAAACCGAGCGCGCCGCCCGTGATCGCTTCTTTACCCGGAAGCAGAAACCGGGCAATCGCGCCGATGATCAAACCAACCAAAAGTTGCCAAATAATAGACATAGTTTTCTCCTTTAGGACTTTGAATTTACAATGGAATCCATATTCTTAACCGAATATTCTTATTTGACTACAAAACATTGAAAACTACAAGAATTTTCGACGGGCAATCTGTAAAACGCGAAAAACCCCTCGATCTTTCAAATACCGGCGGCGAACATTTTATGCCGGTTAGACAACACTTGTGGCAGACTGGTTTGACCAATTATCTGACCTGGGCAAAACTAAATCCGGCATTTTGTAGCATAAAATCTACCCCGACGAAAATAATTTTATGCTTGTGAAAGACAGAAAAGTCTGGCTTTTTAATGATTTAAAATGATATTATATTTGGGGCAATCAGTTTCCGTTTCAAATTTGCCCGAAATCCCCTTTTCGAAAAATACAAATTAATCGCAAAATTTACTCGTCTAACAAGCAGCTGTAAAACGCTTTACCCCTGTTATGAATCGGGAATACACTATAAATTTCTACAAAATATCAATTGCTGCCCTCGGCGGTTTCTGTCTTGTCGCGGCTTTATTTCATCTCAAGCCGGAAGTTTTGTCGTGGAAATTCGGATTGCTTTTTGTTTTCACAGTTTGGATCGCACCGCGAATGAGCATTACTTTGCCGCGTTCAAAGTTCATTCTCAGCTTTTCCGATTCGATGATTTTTCTCTCGTTTCTCCTGTTCGGCGGCGCGGCGGCGATGGTCATTGCCGCTGCCGAAATGCTCGCTAATTGTTTATATTTCAGGTTCAAAGGCGTCGAATTTACCCGTTTTACACTGCCATTTAATATCGGCGCAATTACACTGGCGACCGGTATTTCTTTCTATATTTGGAGTTGGCTTCCAAGGCTGCTCAACATTGACCCGACTTCCTCGGTGACCACCAATTTACTGACGGCGCTCGGCATATTGGCTTTGAGCCAGTTTTTTGCATCTTCGGCGCTCGCGGCGATTTTTTATTCTTTGAAAGCCTCGATCAATCCTTGGCAAGCCTGGAAAAAAGAAGGATTTTCGATCTCCGTCACTCATTTTGCCGGCGCGGGTTTGGCGGGAATCGTTTTCAAATTGCTGAATTACGCCGATACTTATTCGATCGTCATTTCCTTAATTGCCTTTGTTGTCATTTACTACAATTACCGGCAGATCATCGGCGAAATGACGACGTCGATCGAACAGGCGGAACAAGCCGAACGCGACAAAACCGATGCCGAACGCGAAAAACGGATCGAGATCGAAAAATACGCCGACGAACTGACTTTATCTTTAAAAAAAGAAGAAGAAACCGGCAAAGCCCTCCGCAAAAGTCAAAAGGCTTATCAGCACGCCGCGCTCCACGATTCGCTGACACATCTTCCCAATCGCGCATATTTCGGCGATATAATCAGAAACATTATTCTCGAAACAAAAAATGGTTCAACTTCGAAATCTTATATTTTGTTTATGGATCTGTCGCGTTTCAAAACGATCAACGACAGTCTCGGGCATACGGTCGGCGACAAAGTTTTGATGGTCGTCGCCAAACGTTTCTCGCGGATGCTCCGCCCATCGGACAAGGCGGCTCGGCTCGGCGGTGATGAATTTGCGATCATTTTGAGAGGCGTGTCGTCCGACGATACGGCGGAAAAAATTGCCTGGAAAGTTCACCAGAAAATCGCGCAGCCGTTTTCGCTCAGTAAAAATAAGATTTTCACGAGTGTCGATATCGGTATCGCACCATTTGAAGCCGAATATGAAACGCCCGAAGAAATTTTGCGAGATGCCGATATTGCGATGCACCATGCCAAGGAAACCGGCAGCGGCGTGGCGTTTTTTAATAAAGAACTTCGCTCGCGTTTTGTCGAACAAGCGACCCTCGAATCCGAACTTCCCTTTGCCATCGAACGCGGCGAACTTTCGATGCACTATCAACCTTTGATTTCGCTCGAAGATGGTTCGCTGATGGGTTTTGAGGCGCTGCTGCGCTGGAATCATCACCGACTCGGCTTTATCTCGCCCGCGCAATTTATTCCGATCGCTGAAAATACGGGTTTGATAATTCCGATCACAAACTGGATTCTGGGCGAAACTTGCGGTCAATTGGCAAAATGGAAAAACATCTCGCCAACGACCAAAGATCTGATCGTCAGCGTCAATATTTCCGGCAAACATCTTTCAAATTTTCGTTTGATCGATGATGTTAAGAAGGCTTTGCGGAAATCTAATCTGCCGCCTTCGGCACTGAAACTCGAAATCACGGAAAGCGCAGCAATGGAAAATGCGATCGAAACGGTGCAGATTTTAACAAGTCTCAAAGAACTTGGCGTGCAGCTTTCGATCGACGATTTCGGGACGGGCTATTCTTCGCTCAGTTATCTTCATCGTCTGCCTTTTGATACGCTCAAGATCGATCGTTCCTTTGTCAATTCGGTCGGCGAAAACGGCGAAGATTCTGAGATTCTGCAAACCATTATCTCGCTCGCCAAAAACCTCAAGATGCGCGTCATCGCCGAAGGCATCGAAACCGAAAGTCAACTCTGCATTCTAAAGAATCTGGGCTGCGATTACGGACAAGGCTATCTGATGTCGCGACCGCTGCCGAAAGATGTCATGG
>JBBQOA010000609.1:0-2833 GCA_038330465.1 Pyrinomonadales bacterium | reverse complement strand
TTTAAGTTAGAAACGGGCGCAAACCCCGAGATTATTCGTCTGCCGATGCCCGCGCCGTTAATTTTTGACGGACAAAGACTGCCGGCTTCTTACGCGAATTTTTACATCGCGAATAAAAGCGTTTTAGTCCCGACCTTTAATGACGAAAACGACCGCCTCGCGCTCGGCATTTTAGCCGAACTTTTTCCGACGCGCGCCGTCGTCGGCATTCACGCGGTCGATCTCGTTTGGGGATTGGGCACGCTTCATTGCTTAACGCAGCAAGAACCTTTATAAGTTGAGAGTTAAGAGTTTGGACTAAAAATCAAAAATCAAAGATCAAAGACCAAAGATCAAGACTTAAAAAATGAATCAATCCTTCATCGAAACCGAAGAAACATTAATTATCGAAACGCCCGAACGCGTGCCGCTCGCCTTTGCGCTGGCTTCGATCGGCAATCGTTTTCTGGCGGTCGCGATCGATCATTTTATCCAATATCTGTCAATGTTTATCGTTATTTGGGCGTTTTTAAGCTGGACCGGGATCGGAAGAAATATTGAGAAGGCGCCGACGGATTTTTTGGCGGAAATGTCGAAATGGACGATTGCCTTGATGATAATTATTCTTTTTCTGCTTTTTGTGGGGTATTTCATCTTTTTTGAATGGCTCTGGAACGGGCAAACGCCGGGCAAGCGTCTGATGAAGCTGCGCGTGATTCGCGAAGATGGTCGTCCGATCACGCTCTGGGAAGCGATCGCGCGAAATCTTTTGCGGATCTTTGATAACGTGCCGGGCTTTTTTATCCCGATCTATTCGATCGGTTTGGTTTCGATCTTTATGAATAACCGCGACCAGAGAGTTGGCGATATGTTTGCGGGGACGGTCGTCATTCGCGAACGCACCGACGAAGCGCCGACCTTTGCCGAAACTTTTTCCAATCAGGTCAGCGACGCCGCGTTTCGGCGTGTGCAAAAGCAGACGGATTTTCAGGCGGACGTCAATCTTTTAACCGAGAGCGAGATCGAGGTCGTCGAATCATTTCTGCGGCGGCGCTGGGATCTGAACGACCGTCAGCGGCTTTGGATGGCGTGGCGCGTCGCGCTGCCGTTGATGTATAAACTCAAGCCGAATTATAATTTGCAAACTTTTTCTTACGAAGGTTTTCTGGAAGAGCTCGTCCACCGTTTTCACGCCCGGCAGAGATTTTTAAATTAAGGTTTTTGCCAAAATCATCAAAAGCGTGTTATTTTTTTTGAGTCTGAGATTAGCAACTTCGCAATATAAATTTAATAGTGAACAAAAAAATTTTAGTAACAGGCGGCGCGGGTTTTATCGGCTCGCATTTGGTTGATAAATTGTTGGCTGAAGAAGGCTGGCAAGTCACGGCTCTCGACAATTTCAACGAGTTTTATGCGCCCGAAATCAAACGCGCCAATCTCGCACGGCATTTGGATAATCCGCATTTCCGGCTTTTTGAAGCCGATATTTGCGACGCCGAAGCTCTGCGCGAAATTTTCGCGGCGCACAAATTCGCCGCGATCGTTCATTTGGCGGCGTGGGCGGGCGTGCGTCCGAGTCTGCTGAATCCGAAACTTTACACCGAAGTCAATGTTAATGGCACTTTGAATTTGCTCGAACTGGCAAAAGAATCGGGCGTCAAACAATTCGTTTTCGGTTCGTCGAGTTCGGTTTACGGGATGAATTCAAAAATTCCTTTCGCCGAAGACGACAAAGTTTCGCAGCCGATCTCGCCCTACGCGGCGACCAAAGCGGCGGGCGAGCTTTTATGCCACACGTTTTCGCATCTCTACGATATTCGTACCGTCTGCCTTCGCTTTTTCACGGTTTACGGCGCGCGTCAGCGTCCCGATCTGGCGATCCATAAATTTTCCAAGCTGATCCGGGAAGAAAAACCGATTCCGGTTTTCGGCGACGGCACGACGCGGCGCGATTACACATACATTGACGATATTATTCAAGGCGTGCGGGCGGCGATCGATTACGACGGCGCGCAGCACGAAATTTTTAATCTCGGCGAATCGCAGACGATCGAACTCAGGGAATTGATCGAACTGATCGAACAAAATATCGGTAAAAAAGCGATCATCGACCGCCGCCCGATGCAGCCCGGCGACGTCCCGCTGACCTTTGCCGACATCACCAAAGCGCGTGAATTACTGAATTATAATCCGACCACAAAAATCGAGCAGGGAATTCCGAAATTTACCGATTGGTTTAAAAGTGAAAAAGGTGAAAAAGTTTAAAAGTGGAAAAGCTATTGTCAAAATTATGACGGCAGCTTTTTCACTTTTTCACTTTTTCACCTTTTTCACTTATATAAGTTCGCTTCGCTTGGCGGGCGCGTGTTCCAGCGTTTATGGATCCAGAGCCATTGTTCGGGATACAGGCGGACGTATTTTTCGACCACGTTCGTGATCTTTTGCGTCAGCTCGCGGATATTTTCGGGTGAATTATCGCCTTTGAGATATTCGACGGGCGGTTCGAGATAAACGACATATTTCTTTTTTGATTCTTCCCAAACCGCAAAAGCCGGAAGCACGACCGCCGCCGTTTTGATCGCTAATTTGGCGATACTGACGGTCGTTGAAGCCGGCACGCCGAAAAAATCGACGAAGACGCCTTCTTTTTCCTGGACGTTCAAATCTGCCAAAATACCGAGCAGCTGCCCGTGTTCAAGCACACGAAACATCGTCCGCGCCGATCTTGTTTTGTCGAGCGTGACCGAACCGAACCGCGTTCGCATCTGATCGACAAAGCTTTCTACCAAAGGATTATCAATTCTTCGCACCAAGATATTCATTGCGTAACCGAACGCCGGCGGCAGCAGATTAA
>JBBQOA010000608.1:0-2842 GCA_038330465.1 Pyrinomonadales bacterium | reverse complement strand
ATTAAATAGCCAATGAAAAAAAGACAAAAAAGAAAATTCCCAAGAAAAAAAAGGGTTTTCATTCGTGATATTTTCATCTTGCTTTCGGTTTTCTAAAAATAATCTTTTTGAGGAAAAACTGACGAATCAATGAATATTTTATTTCTTGCAATTATAAATGCAAAAATTTTCATTCCAAAATAATATATTTAACGCTAAGCCACCAAGCTGCCGTGACGTAAAGGGTTTTAAAAAGAAATCCTGAAGTTTAATTTCCCAAAAATACTTCAAATTTCAAGCAAGTTTAACTAAACGTTCAACTTTTCGCTGAATTTATCTTTCCGGTCCTTGCGACTTGGCGCTTTGGCGTTAAACTTCCGTTTGAATTTCTCAATTCTTTATTTTGGAAAGATGTCTTATAAAAGGTTATTTCAATTGCTCATCGCGAAAGCGAATTCGGTCGCGAACAATCCAGGATTTCAATTCTTTTTCCGCCCTTTCTAATTCTTCGCTGTTGATTAAACCGCGCCGCAATGCCTCAAAAAAAGTTCTCGTGCGGATGTTGAAGGCGAGTTTGTCATAATTTTCCTGCGTCGTTCCATCGGAAATACTGACGAATAATTTTTCATACAAATTTGCCAGACGGCTTTCGACGCCGCGCATCGAAAGCGAGCATTTGCGGGCAATTGCCCAGTTTGAAAGTCCGAGCGCAAGAAACCGCAAGGCTTCGGTTTCAAATTCGGTCAAAAGCGGACGTTTGAACGCATCTTTGAATAACGGGTCGATCATATCCGCGCCGTCTTCGAGAACCATCGCGACAAATCGAAGAAAACGCGATTCGGGGTTGTTTTTATGGATAAATCCATAAGCCGGCTGAGGTTTTAAATTTCGGATAATTTTTCGAATTTCGTTGATATAAACTTCGTGCGGGAACTGTGTCCAAAAGATGATCCGCGCTTCGGGAAAATCGCGCCAGATCCTTTTGGCGGCTTTGACACCCGAGGTTTCCGGCATTTGGATATCGAGAATACAGAGCGTCGGACGATTTTTGACCGCCGAGAGAATCGCCGAATCGCCGTTTTCGGTTTCGATAATCGGGGCGTGGGCAGGGAATTCACGCGCCAAAATTTCGCTCAAATAATGGCGTTGAACGGCATTGTCTTCGGCAATCAAAATTGACATAAACTTGCTGTAATTAAACCAGAGCGATCAGGATTTGGCAAAAATCGAAAAGTTTCCTGCCAATTTCATTTATTTATCTTTGTCATTTTTTTTTACGACGGGAAAATCAAAACCGGCATTGTTTGGCGAGCTGATTTCGATTTCTGCAAAAACCGCCGCGCGGTTACGGAGAATTTCGGAAAGTTCTTTTTTGCGAAGGTTCAGCTGTTTTTTGAGCTGCTCGTTGATGGCAAGAAATTCGGCTTTGATTTGACCGTTATTGTCGATTGTCAACTTGATTTGCAAACCTTCGAGGATCGAATTTTTCAATGCGATCGTTACTTTTTTTTCGTTTTGAAAATTTTCGGAGCGAATCGTTGAAATGATCCGTTCCAAATCGGCAATGTGGAGGATTTTACGTGCCGCCGGAGAAGCATTTTCGGAAACAGGTTTTCCTGCCAATGGGAACGCCGCCAATCCGACGCCGGTTGATTGACTTTCATCTTCTGGCTGGCGTTCGTTGCTGCCGCCGTTTTGACCATTGCGTCGCTCTAATTTTTTTTTCTCTTCGCTTTGTCGAATGATTTTGCCATCAGTTTCGGATTTGGAAGACTTCGAGGCATTTTCAGACGATTTGTTTTTAGAGGCGGACGAATTATTATTATCCTTTTCTTCAGGTTTTCGTGCTTCGTCAAAGATTTTCGCGAAAGCGCCCGGTTTCTGAGCAGAACCCGATTCAACGGTGTTAATTTGATCGTCTGCAATAAAAACGGAATTGTCGGTTTTGAAATTATTCAAATCTTTTTCAATGGCTTGATAATTTTTTCTCGCATCGATCTTCATAAAAACTTGATCTCCCGTTTATTTGTTTAATTTACTGGCAGCTTCGCGTAATTTTTTCTGCCCCTCCGGGCGGTTAAAGGCTTTGCCGTCGGGATCTAGTTCGAGTGATTTTTCAAAAGCCTCTTTTGCCTTGATGTATTCACGCTGATTGAGGAAAACATCCGCCAATCTATAATAGGCAAGTGCCGATTTCGGATCGGCATCAATTGCCTTTTGATAGGCTTCGATGGCACTGACATCACGTTTTAATTTTTGATAACCCGAACCGATCGTGATGAAAACGTCCGCTTTCGGCATTTCTTTGGCGACACTTTCAAGTTGTTGAAGCGCCTCCTCAATTTGTTTCGTTTCAAGCATTAATGTTCCCAGCCAAAGACGTGTTTCAATCGTATTATAGCCAAATTGAATCGCACTTTTGTAAGCGGCGATGGCTTCTTTGCCTTTGCCCAAAAGTCTTTGCGTATCACCAAACTTTTTGTATGCCATTGCCAATTTTGGATCAATTTGAAGGGCTTTCTGATACATTTTCAAGGCGTCGAGGTATTGTTGTTTGGCAAAATAAGCGTTTCCCAGACCATAAAACGGAAGTGCCGAAGTCGGCATAAATTCCTGCGCTTTGCCGAAAGCGGTAAAAGCATTTGTATATTCGCTTTTGGCAAGTTCGATCTGACCGGAGGCAAACCATCGCTGCGCTTCGATTTGAACAGCCGTATAGCCTTGAAGCCGTCCGAGCTGAGCTGCCTGAAAAACAATCTGCCAATCATCGACCGTGACAGAATCAGTTGTTGCCGGATCGGAAAATTCTTCTAAGATCTTCTTGACCTTCTCGCTGACTTCCATCACTATCTCAATTTCGGTT
>JBBQOA010000607.1:0-2852 GCA_038330465.1 Pyrinomonadales bacterium | reverse complement strand
GCTGCTGATCGCCCGCGATACGGTTCGCCTGATCTACGGCAAGATCTAAGTTCGGCTGTTTGAAAAGTCCGGATCGTTAAAAAAAGGATGAGAATGAACACGGATACTTACCAACTTTAAGTTTATTAAATTGACAAGTTTCCAAAATAAAGAATTGAGAAATTCAACGGGAATCTTAACGCCATGGCGCAAAGACCGGAAAGATAAAATCAGATAAAAGGTGAATGTTTATCCAATCTCAGCAAAGCATTTCTGTTCAAAACCCTTTGCGTTTCGGCTTTGCGCCCTGGCGTTAAAAAAACCTATTTTGGAAAGATGTCTAAATCGCCACAAGACCGGACTGATCCCGCGTCATCAAGAGCTTTAAATTGTTCGGTTCGCTATCACTGGTAATAGGCAAGCGCGTCCGATTCGCTGCGGCAATCGTCGCAAATGAAAGGATTTTCAAAACCTTCGCGGATCGCTTGCGCGACCCGATCGAAAATTATTTCGTCCGCGAAGAAAACTTCTCCGCACATATCGCAATATACTTCGTATCGATTTTCTTTGGTCGGATAATTTGTCGTCTGCATTCTTGATTCCATTCGATTTGCGTCTAATTCTTCTCTAATTCTCACCATAAACACCTCCAAATTCACTCAAAACTGAGCGCGTCAATCGGATTGAGCCGCGCCGCTTTCCATGCCGGATAGAGTCCGAAAACAATCCCGACGAGAAATGAAACGCCGAGCCCGACAGCGATCGCCCACCACGGAACATAGGCAGGAAGCGGCGAATAACGATTCATCAAAAAACTCGCCAATTCGCCGATCAGCAGCCCAAGCACACCGCCGATTCCCGTTAAGACAACGGCTTCGATCAAAAATTGCGTCAGAATATTTCGCTGCGTTGCGCCGACGGCTTTGCGAATGCCGATTTCCTTGGTTCGTTCGGTCACCGAAACAAGCATAATATTCATCACGCCGATCCCGCCGATCATCAGCGCGACGGCTGAGATCGCGGTCAAAACAAGATAAGTCGCGCCCGTCAGCTGATTGTAAATATCGAGCAGCGCGTCTTGTGACGAAAGAAAAAAATTATCTTTTTCGCCCGTTTTCACGCCGCGCCGTTGCCGCAGAACGTCGCGCATTTCTTCCATTACCGAACTGACCTTTGAACGGTCGGTCGGTCGCACGATGATCATAAAAACCATCTGCGGATACGGAATGTCGCGCCAATATTTTTGAAAAGTCGTCAGCGGAATGAACACGGAATTATCACGCGATTGCCCGAAAACCGAACCTAAATCGCTCATTACACCGACCACGCGAAAGACGCGACCGCCGATTTTGATGTCATTGCCGAGCGGTTCTTCGTTCGGGAACAGGGCTTTGACAACATCTTTTCCGAGAACCACAACATTTGTTCGTTCACGCAGATCTATTTCCGTCAAAAATCGACCGGTCGCGACATATTGCGTGTGAACTTCTTCGTAATATTGCGTCGCGCCGATGAGGATCGGCGTGTCGGTTTGTTTGTCTTTATAAACGATGGATTCGGCAATAATGCGCTGAATTGGCGAAACGCCGACGATATTCGATAATTCGCGGCGCAGCGCAGCGGCATCATCAAGCGTAAAATCTGCCCGCATCCGCTCTTCCTGCGTCGGCTGGCGACCGAACGACGGATCGAATTTGACGCTGTAAATGATGTTCGAGCCGATGCCTTCGAGCTGTTTGGCGAAAGAACGGTTCAAGCCCTGAATGATCGAAACCATAAACATCACCGTCACGACGCCGACGAGCACGCCCAAAATCGTTAGCCCCGAACGGATCTTGTTCGTCCAAATCGTGTCGATCGCCATCGCTCCCGATTCTTTGATATCGTCAAAATTCATCATATCAATTGTGAATTGTCAGTTTTTCGGTTTCGGATTTTACCGACTTTCATATTATTTTCGCGGCTCACATAATTGATTGTCGAACCAAATCAGACATCCGCGATTCCAAATCCGAAATCGGACTATTCTCTCCGCATTGCTTCGACCGGTTTGAGCGCGGCGGCTTTCCACGCCGGATAAATGCCGCTCACAACCCCGACGAACGACGATACTCCAACCCCCAAAACAACCGACCAATAACTGATCAAAGCCGGAAAACCGACCAGAAACGAGATCAGATACGCCAAACCGAAACCAACGAAAACTCCGATCAAACCGCCAATCGAGGCAATCACGACCGCTTCGCTCAGAAACTGTTCCATAATGTCGCGCCGCCGCGCGCCGACGGCTTTGCGGAGTCCGATCTCTTTTGTTCGTTCAACGACCGAAACGAGCATAATATTCATCACGACGATCCCGCCGACGATCAAGGAAATTGCCGAAACACCGATCGTCACGAGATAAATATTGTCGGTCGCGTTCTTGTAAAGACTCAGAAAAACATCGGAAGATTCGACCGTAAAGCCCTCGTCTTCCTCGGTTTCATCGCCGACCGTTAAACTGATCTTGCCGCGCCGCGAACGCATAATGGTCGTCACTTCGTCCTTCGCATTTTCCAAATCAGTCGAACCCGCAACTTGTATGTCAACGATCAGAGAATTGCGCGTCGGCAGAATTTTGCGGGCGGTTTGATAAGGAATAAGGGCGAAATTATCGCGCGAAACGCCAAAGATCGTGCCCTGCGCAGCAGCAATTCCGATCACGCGAAAAACTCCGCCGTGAATGCGGATTTCCTGCCCGATGACGTTTTCGGGCGCGGCGGAATTGAAAAGATTTTTGACGATATCCGTGCCGATAACGGCAACATACTGCCCCGCATTTTCTTCATTCTCCGTCCAGTTTCTACCCGTTTCGACCGGCAAATCTTCGATTT
>JBBQOA010000606.1:0-2869 GCA_038330465.1 Pyrinomonadales bacterium | reverse complement strand
ATCGCGCTTTTAAGTTCCGATTCATCGTCGGGGTCGCGTCCTTCTTCTTCAAACCGTGCGCGCGCCTGTTCGCGAAATTTAGCGACCTGCACCGCGTCGTCCGCTTCCTGTCTGGCTTGTTCGCTCAAACGCGCGCAATCTTCGATTTCCTTATCAACATCAAAAGTCGTCCCGACGAGCTCGTTCTTGCGCGGGAAATAACCGACGACCTTTTCATTTTCCCAGATCGCGCCCGAACGTTTACCGGCGACAAAACAGGTCGAAACGTGAACCAGAGCGGGACGCCGCATCATCCGTGCGAGTTTTAATATATTATTCGAGCCGACAACATTCGTTCTCAAAGCAGATTCGAGCGGCGGATTGAATGTCACGTTTCCGGCGCCGTTGATGATGATGTCGGTATCCGCCATCACTTCGCGCGCCGCTTCTTCAGTCATTCCTAAGTTTTCGTTGCCGACGTCGCCATTAACGGGCACGACCTTGGCGCGGATAAAATCCTCGAACCCGTCGCCGTATTTCTCGCGCAAAGGGTCAAAGGTCGGCGATGTAACGATGCTCGTCCAAAAACGAATCTCCGATTCTTTTGCATCTCTGGCACGAACGGTCGCATAAACTTTTCCCAAATCGGGAAAATTATGCAAAAGCATCGAAAGCGTCACCTTGCCGACAAAGCCCGTGCCGCCGATAAAAAAGATATTCTTTCCTTCAAAAATTTCGGTTGGTGATAATTTCATTACAATAAAATTCGTAAAAAACAGCCATCGAAGATGGCGAGATATTTGTAGCCCACAGTGCCAACTGTGGGAAAATGATTCGATAAAAATTTAGCCGTTGAAACCGGCGGCATACAAAATCGCGTTTTATGTCGTTATCTTCGATAACTCCGATTATTTTATCTTTCGTTCCCACATCTTTCGATGTGGACTACAAATATGTTGCGGTCTACGACCGCTTTGATCGGATAAAATTTTAAATTTAACCTCCAATCATTTCCATAAAAAATTCTCGTCAAATTCGACTTCGTATTTTCGCAATAACGCTAAAAACTCATCTCTAAAATCGAACTTTTTATGATGTTCGACCTGATTTTCAATATAATTGACAACCGCGTCCATTCCCGAGCGGCTGACGCTGAACGCGCCGTAACCTTTTTGCCATTCGACACGGACGCTTAAATTTTTCGCTCACCCATTTTGACGAATTTGCCTTGATAAAACGCAGCGCGTCAGACGTGCTGACCGTCGGCGGCAAAGACGCGAGAATGTGTACGTGGTCGTTCATTCCATTGATTTTTATTGGTTTCCCTTTTAATTCTTTGACCAAACCGCCGAGATACGCGTGCAAGTCGGGTTTGATTTCATCATTATCAATCCGGCACGCTCTTTCGTGCTGAAGACATTGTGCGTTATCAAATTCGTGTATGTATGTGACATTCGTTTTATATGCCGCCGTTTTCAACGGCTCGATTGTTTTGTTGCATTATTTCCCACGGTTTGCACCGTGGGCTACAAATATGTTGCCATCTTCGATGGCTTTTTTAATCTTCCATTATTGCTTCAACCGCACAAACAAAAATCGCTTTTCTGACTGCTTTTAATTCTTCTTCATTTTCAGGCTGTTTTGAAACATAGCTTGAAACAAGTTTCCCTATCGAAAGAAAAGTTATCAGGCGCTTCTAATTGACAGGTATCGCAAGCTAAACAAACGTCTTGGTCAACCCAAAACTTTCCTTCTGCATTTAATGGATGCCGACTTTGTTTGTTTTTCATAATCTTAATCGCTTACATTACACAATCCAATTATCGGCAGATGGAGCATCGTGATCAAGGCGCTTCTGCTCATTACCCCTCACTATCCACATTGATCTTGGTTATCAAAATTACCATCCGAAATTGCCCAGCCAATCTGACCTTTTCGATTTCTGATTTTAACCCACCAAACGGACTTCGGTTGGCTCAAAACCTTAATGCCGTCAATGTCGGCACTTTCTTCAAAAAACTTTCCTTGATACCAAAAGCGATAGAAACCTTCGCCCAGATATGTCAGAATCAGTAGCGTATCGCCCTTTTTTACTTTTACTTTGGAGTTTTCAAATGTTTGATTTTTCAGGACTTTTGCTTTTCCGGCGACTGATGTAATGACCACGCCGGTGACGCCTCTTACTTTCTCGCCTTTTTTGAGTTTGAAAGCAATTGGTGAACCCGAGTTCATAGTTTTAAAAATTGAAATCGGCTTTTTTGCAAACCAATCTCTGTAAGTGCAGCATTCAAAAGGACAGGCGCCGACATCTTTGTATGGCAATTTGAGATTCTGTGCAAACCCCGGAACAGTTGCCAAAAACAAAATGCTTAGTCCAATCACAAGAAAGTATTTTTTAGACATAATTCTTTACCAATTCATTCAAACCTAATCACTCACATTACAAAGCCCGATGATCGGCTGATGGAGCATCGTGATTTCGGCATTTCTGCCCATATAGCTTTTTGCCTGGGCGATCGCTTCGGTCAGATTGTCGGCGCGTTCCCAGCCGAGCATTTCTGGAACATGCGCGTTTTCGGCGCCGGCGACGATCACTTTGCCGACGTGCTGGCGACCGTTTTCGCCCCAGTACCACATAAAAAAAGCGTGCGCGCCGTGATAGGCGTTGCCGCGCCGGTACATTTCAATATACGCCGGATTTTCGGCGAATTCGCGTTCGTATTTTTCGCGCAAATAAAAGGCGTCGCGCGATTCGGGCAATAATCGATGGAAAAATTCGATATAAGAGGGATGAAATTTCGGGTCGAATTCGTCGAAACACGGATGCGTGATAATCATCGTGCCGCCTTTTCGCAAAAGCGGTTTGTTGCGATACATATTGAAATGATAG
>JBBQOA010000605.1:0-2874 GCA_038330465.1 Pyrinomonadales bacterium | reverse complement strand
AGGAACGCTACACGCGGCATCTTGAAAACCTGCTCGAACTTGCCCGCAAGGAATTTGAACGCGTTCAGCGCGAAGAACCCGAATTTTACGATGTCGTCAAAATGTATGTCGATAACTTGGGCGCGTCGCTCGAACTGTGGAACAATCGTTACCGGCGAAATTTGATCAATGCTTTTCGCGAGCTGCAGGACGAAGGCGTGCTGGAGATCATTACGTGCTGCGCGACCCACGGATTTCTTCCGTTGATCTCAACGCCGGAAGCACGCCGCGCGCAAATTCAAATCGCCGTCGCGAATTACAAAAAACATTTTCATCGCCGCCCGCGCGGCATCTGGCTTGCCGAATGCGCCTATGAACCGGGCATCGAAGATCTGCTGAAAGATGCCGGCATCGAATATTTTATCGGCGATTCGCACGCGATTTTATACGGCGATCCGCGTCCGCGTTTCGGCGTTCACGCGCCGGTCATGTGTCCGAACGGCGTCGCGGTTTTTGCCCGCGATGTCGAAACTTCGCAGCAGGTTTGGAGCGCCGAGGTCGGTTATCCGGGCGACCCTTTTTACCGCGAATTTTACCGCGATGTCGGTTGGGATCTGCCGATCGACTACTTAAAACCGCATTTGCACGAAAACGGCGAACGCCGACATTTGGGTTTGAAATATTACCGGATCGGCGAACGCGGCGTCACGCAAACGCATAAAGAGCCGTATATTCCGGCGATCGCGCGCGAAAAAGCCGCGCTCCACGCCTTTGATTTTATCGGCAAACGCAGAGATCAAGCGCGCCAGTTACGCGAAAATTTCGGCGATCATCCGCCGCTTGTGACCTCGCCTTACGATGCCGAACTTTACGGGCATTGGTGGTATGAAGGTCCGATGTTTATTGATTATCTCTTTCGCCAGCTTTATTATGACCAAACGGAAATTCAGCCGATCGCACCCGGCGATTTTCTCGACGCGCAGATTCCGATCCAGATCCAACAGCCGACGGCTTCGAGCTGGGGCGAAAACGGTTATTACAAAGTTTGGCTCAACGAAGGAAATTCGTGGATGTATCCGTATCAACACGACGCCGAACGCAAAATGACCGAACTCGCCAATCGCTTTGAACATCCGGGCGAGATGGAACGCCGCGTTCTCAATCAACTCGCGCGTGAATTGCTGCTCGCGCAATCGAGCGACTGGGCGTTTCAAATTTATCAAGGGACGACCGTTCAATATTCGTCGCGCCGTTTTCAATCGCATATTCACCGCTTTACGCTGCTCGCGCAAATGCTCGAAACAAACGATTTCAACGAACCGCTGCTCAAAGAGATCGAATGGCGCGACAATATTTTCGCGGAGATCGATTATCAGGTTTATCGAAGTTAGCAAAAATTACAATTTTTTCCAATTTGCTTCAAACGATCTTTTTTCCGCGTCGATCGGTTTGTCTTGAATATCAAGAAAAGAAAAACCGTTGTTTTCGCCGTTATAGGTGCTGATATCGATGCCGCACGCGCCGTCTTTGTCGACTTGAAATGTGTGAATATTATCACGCCTGGCGGAAAGTGCGTTGATTCTGCCTGCCGAAATTATTTCATTGTGAGTTTCGCGGACGTTGAATTTTTTATCCGATGAAAATTCGGGCGCACTGCCGACAACTTCAAAATTGCGAATTCGCGCTTCGCCTTCGAGTCCGATCGCGCAAACGCTCGCATTCGGATGATTATTCGGCGGAAAAAAAGCGTTTGGCGACATTTTCCATTCGACGATAATAAACGGCACGCCGCGATAGCCGACGCCGAATTCAACTGCCGGATTTAAATCCTTAAATTTGCCGAGTTTGGCTTAACGCAGTTTCTTTAGTGTTTGCCTTAAGATCTCGATTAAAGATATCATTTCAACAAATTGCTTCTCAAAAAAATCAAATGGACAAACAAGATTTACAATTGCTGATTGCTTATAATTGCTGGTCAAACGAAAAGGTTTTGGGTGTCGTTTCGAAAATCTCCGGCGAAGATTTTAAGAAAAAACTCGAGACCGGATTCAATCCCGTCAGAGAAACCTTAATTCATATTTTCGAGTGCGAAGCGGGCTGGCTGAAGATTTGTCGGGGAATTTCGGATAATAACAATATTAATATCGAAAATAATTCCGAATCGTTGGAATCAATCAAACGAAAATGGTTTGATCTGAACGAAAACTTTCAAAAATATGTTGAGGCACTGACTGACGAAGATTCAAAAAGGAAAATTTCTTATCAAAATGATGCGGGAAAAAGTTATGAAGACGCGTTAGAGCATCTAATTCAGCATCTCGTCAATCATTCAACTTACCATCGCGGGCAGATAATGACGCATCTGCGACAAATCAAGGCGGAAACCGTCAATACGGACTTTTTAAGTTTTATTGACGAATATTCGCAATCAAAGAATTAGGACAATTTTAATCTGCGAACAAAATCTTTCCCGCGTTTGCCTTAACCACTTTGTAAAGTTATGATTTCTCTTTCATTTCTCGGAGGAAATTACAAAATAAATGGTAGAAAAAGGTGTGGAAATTACACCCGCAAGTGGTAAATTAGGAATTTTGCTGGTCGGACTCGGCGCGGTCAGCACGACATTTGTCGCGGGCGTGGAAGCAATTCGCAAGGGAACGGCAAAGCCGATCGGCTCTTTAACACAGATGGGCACAATTCGTTTGGGCAAACGAACGGACAATCGTTCCCCGCTCATCAAGGATTTTGTGCCGCTCGCGGATCTCAGCGACGTGGTTTTTGGCGCGTGGGATATTTTTGCGGATTCGGCTTATGAAGCGGCGGCGCACGCCGGTGTTTTGGAAAAAGCGCTGGTCGAAGAATTGCGCGAACAGCTCGATTCGCTGAAACCGATGC
>JBBQOA010000604.1:0-2875 GCA_038330465.1 Pyrinomonadales bacterium | reverse complement strand
ATACACCGGTTCTTCGAGAAAAGCACTGGAACTTGAATTCGATAAAGGCAAAGCCAAGCAACTGATTCAATCTCACGGTATTAAAACTGCGCCGTATTTTATTGCCGAGCCGGATCAGTTTGACCGAAACCAAATTCCGCTCGAATTTCCATTGTTTATCAAACCGCTTTTTGAAGGCGATTCGCGCGGAATTGATTCGGACTCATTGGTTCACGACTTTGAAGGCTACGAAAAAAAGGTTTTATCGATCTTTCGGAATCAAAATACATCTTCGCTGGTTGAACAATATTTAAGCGGCAAGGAATACACTGTTGGACTTCTGCAAAATTTTATTGAGGACACCTACCAAATTCTGCCCGCCGAAATTATCGCTCAAAAAGACAGCAACGGCGACCGGATCTTAGGATTTGACGATAAAGTCAATGATCTGGAATTGGTCATTCCAATTATTGACGAACATATCAAAACCGAAGTTTCGCAATTAGCCGCAAAATGTTTTCAAACTCTCGGCGCGAAAGGCTTCGGACGAATCGATATTAAAATAGATGATCGCGGGATTCCTCATTTTCTGGAAGCAAATCTGATTCCCGGTTTGGGAATGGGTTATTTTTATCGGTGTTATCACCTGAACACCGGACTGTCGTACGAAGACATGATCCTCGAGATCACCCGCAAAACCTTGCAATTGGAAGAAAAAGCAAAAGTTGTAAAAACCTCGTAACCAAAAACCCTCCAAATAATTCTTTCTTTTGTAACCGATCTCAAATATTTCTTGTCTATTTGAGCAACACAAAAAATCACAAGTATCTTTAGATCTAACAAAAAGAGGAGAAACAAAATGCTTAAACTGCTATCCGTATTTCTATTTGTAATAATGTTCACAACTGCCACGATGCACGCACAAATATTGCCGGAACCGCCGCAATCGAAGGAAAGCCGCACAAATCTGAAACAGGTTTTCTCAAAAGAAACCGACAAGATCAAAAGTGAATCATCCGTCATCGATGCCAAGTCAATGGAAAAAGCGCAGCGGCAGAAAACAACGCGTTCAAAATGGACGGGCAAACAAACCGCACTGATCGTTCTGTTTGCGGTCGGAGTTGCGGCGCTTGTTTTTGTGCTCATCAAATACGGCAAAAACTGCCTCCGTTACGAAAATAATTGTAATCCTTCTGACGATGGCTGTTATTGCGCGGAATACGAACAACAAAATCAAGCGCGGCGTTTTTCGTTGCCCTGATCCGGACAGAAACAAAATACGACTTATGAATCGGATTTTTCGATGATTCGTAAGTCGTATTTTTTTAATCATCCTCTTCAATCATTTCGTAGGGAATCCGGGCGGAAAAAAGATTCAAACTTGTCAGCAAACCCGTCCAAATGAGCAGCGCGACACTTGAAACCGCCCAGCCGAGATTGGCGACCAGTTCTTCGCTGAGAATCATTCCCACAATGATCGCCGGAAAGCCGATCATCGCAATTTTGAGCGAGGTCTTTTTGGAGTTTTCGAGCGTTTCGAGCAAATTGATGCGGCTGATCTCCATTTCCATATAATCTTCGTCGTCGTTGAGATGCGAAAAATAATCGGCTTCGCCCTGTGTCCAACGCCGCAGCGCGGGCGTTTCCGCCAGCCGGTTTGCCGCCAGAAAATTATGGATAACGTGCGCGATCTTGCCTTCGCGCAGGGCGATTTCCGCCATTCCGCGCAGTGCCCGAAAATTTTCTTCCATCAGATCGATCGATCTCAGAAAAACCGCGCGGGCACGTTCCCAATCGCCGAACTGGAAATAACTTTCGCCGAGCCGGGCGAGCAATTCTTTGTCATTGCGGGCGCGTTTCTCCGCCAGACGAAGCATTGCGATCGATTTGTGATGCAGTTTTTGGTCGCGTTCGGCACCGGCAAACGAATGCAGACAGCGCGCCGCTTCAAAAAGCAGCCACGCATCCTGCGGATGAATGACAAGCGCGCGGCGAAAGGCTTCGAGGGCTTGCAGAAGATAACCGGAAAGCCGCAGTTCATTTGCCAACCGGCGTAGATATTCGACGCGTTCGAGTTCGGCGGCGCCGACTTCGCCATTGCGCCGTTTTCGTTCTGGTTTCTGAAAAATATTGATCGAATCTTCCAAAACGTCCGCTGACGGAATATGAACAAATTCCGCCTTCATCAAAACTTCCTTCGGTTCGCTCAAATAATCGCGCAGCTCGATCGAACGATTATCCAACACATTCTCCGCCAGACGCGGAAAAATATGACGAATCATCTGCCGGTATTCTTCGCCGCCCGACGCGAAAACGAATTTCAAATCCTTTCCGGTGACCGTCGTGCGGTAACGGTAAAACACATTTCCGCCGCGTTTGAGCGCGCGCAGTGCTTGCGTTTCGACCTGTTCGATGTCGGAAAGTTTAAGATGGAAATAGAACCCGCTGAACCACGCCCAAGAACGCGGTAAAATTCCGGTCCGCCGGAGACGTTTGCCGTCAAAGGCGATTCGATCGGTAAACGCGAGCAGGGGCAGTACGAACACACACAAACCAAGCAGCAGCAGAGCCCAAAAATCCATTTCGAGATAGATAAAAAATGCCGAAAAGAATGTACCGAGCAGCAGCGCGATAAAATAGCTGTTCGGTGAAACACGGATGCTCGCCGTTTTGTCCGGAAAACCCGTCGAAATGGTCTTTTCCGCCGTTGATACGTCCGCTGTTTTTGCGTGTGCAATATCGCTCAAATTGAAAACCCCTAAACTTTTTTCTAGATTATATTACTACAAATAACGAATCGCGGGTAATTTTTTCAAATTTACGAAACAAAATTGCATTTAATCAAAAAAGTTCCGGGTCCAAAATTTCTGGCTTGAAATATTTCAAGCCAGAAATT
>JBBQOA010000603.1:0-2878 GCA_038330465.1 Pyrinomonadales bacterium | reverse complement strand
AAATTGTCAAAGAAGATCTTTTCACGCGATTGTTCGGGTGCTTCAAAATTGATCGCTTCGACCTTGATCAGCGCGAAATAGCGTTCGCCTTCCTTGGGCGGACGAATTTGTCCGGAGATCGTATCGCCGGTCCGCAAATCGAACTTGCGGATTTGCGACGGACTGACATAAATATCGTCGGGACCGGGCAAATAATTGTATTCCGGTGCGCGCAGAAACCCGAAACCGTCGGGCAGCGTTTCGAGCACGCCCTCCGAAAAGATCAAACCGCTTTTTTCGGTCTGCGCGGCGAGAACTTTGAAGATCAATTCCTGCTTACGCATTCCCGATGCGCCTTCGACACCCATTTCCTTGGCGACGTGCGTCAGCTCGGAAATTGACATATCTTTCAGATTCGCCAAATCCAGGGTCGCGGTCACGGGCGGGGTATTATCGCGTCTCTTTTGCTGATGTTGCGGCTGTTCTTGTTTCGGAGCTTCGGTTTTGGGAACTTCCACCTTTGG
Organism: Pyrinomonadales bacterium; assembly: GCA_038330465.1. Lineage (GTDB taxonomy): Bacteria > Acidobacteriota > Blastocatellia > Pyrinomonadales > Pyrinomonadaceae > JAFDVJ01. The sequence goes on along the minus strand of JBBQOA010000603.1, from coordinate 2,375 downwards.
AGCTTCTTCGCTGACCGGTTCTGCTGTTGTTTCTACTGATTCTTCCGATTTACCGTTTGAGCCGTTTTCTTCCGGTTTGCTCTTTTTGGTTACTTTCGGTTTCGTTGTTTTGGTTGCCATGTCTATCTTCCGTTTGTTTTTTTTGGGGTATTAGTAGTTTTTAAGACCCGATAGTCTTTATTAAAGGCTTTAAAAATCACGCCTTTGCCGTTTGAAATGCTAAACTCGTGTTGAAAATTATATGGAAAGTTCCGTTGTCGTGCTATGAATTAAGCCCTCGCGCTTTCGCAAAAACCCTTGAGTTTTTCGGAATGTATAATTATTACAAACTTTAACTCATAAAATCAAGCAAAAAAAGCAAAAGTTTGAGTAAAAAAGTCTGATAGTGAAAAATTGCACTTTACAATTTGAACTAAAATTATTACCGGAGGGATTTTTACTTTGCAGATTTTATCTTTTTAATGCTTGTTCGATTTCACGCCAAACAGCGTCCTTTCCCATACCTGTTTCCGCCGAATAAGTGATTATTTTGCTGTCGGGCAAAACTGTTTCAATTTCTTTCAAAGCTTTGACTAATTTGTTTTTCGACAATTTATCGGCTTTAGTAGCGACAACAAGGGTATTTTTTTGATGATACGAAAGCCATTCGGTCAAAGCGCAATCAAGTTCGGACGGTTTATGACGTGAATCTATTAATTGTATAAATAACACAAGTTCTTGTCTATTTGCAAGATACTCTTCCGCCATTTCCCCCCAATCTTTCCGCATCGACTTCGAAACTTTGGCGTAGCCGTAACCCGGCAGATCAACAAAATAAAACAATTCGTTGATCAAAAAAAAGTTTATGCTCTGTGTTCTGCCCGGGGTGTTTGATGTTCGCGCCAAACCTTTGCGTTGCAGCAAGGAATTGATGAGCGAAGATTTTCCGACGTTCGATCGTCCGAGAAAAGCAATTTCCGGCAAACCGTCCGTCGTCCAATGTTCTTCCGCAAACGCGCTTTTGATAAACTCGGTCGAGGTTATTTTCATTTTTTTTAGAGTTCCAGGTCTCCGGCTTCGGTTCCGGGTCTGAAGTTTGAATATACTAATTATGCGCCATTTCCGCGCGCTTTTGCATCCACATTTTCATCCGTTCACGGATTCCCGCGAGTGTGGCTTTGGCATCAGGCTGTTTCATTACCAATTTTTCAAGATTCGCCAAAAAATTCGGATTCCCAATCATTTCGCGCAATTCTGCCAAAAACGGTTCGACCTTCGAGAAAAACACAATATATTCACCGCTCGCGTCTTTGAACATTTCTTCATCGATCGCACCGTGATTGACGAGCCCCGCCGCCATATCCCAATAAGTGATCGCCATTCGGCATTTTCCGGAAGTTTCCGTTGAAACCATCGCGTCGATGATATCCGCCGCACTTTCCGGAAAAAATGCCGCGAACCAATCTCGCGCCTGACGCAATTTTTCCTCGCGGCGCAAATCATACAACTTCAAAATCAAATCTGCCGATTCTGCTTTACTCATTTATTTCTCCTTAATTGTCGCAATTGTAGTTTTTAAAACGTTAGTTTGGAATGTCTTGATAGTCAAACTGCGAACAATGAAGTTTTGCCAATAAAAAAGACGCGCCAAATTTGGAACGTCTCTATTTTTCACATTAATTTCAAACAGTTTCTAAGCCGCCTCATCAATTTCGCGCAAAACTTCGAGCGGCGCGGCTTTTCTTTCGATCATATCCTTGGTTATGACCAGTTCTTTGACCTTTTTCTGCGACGGCAGCACGTACATCGATTCGAGCAGAACTTCTTCCAAAATCATCATCAAACCGCGGGCGCCGACTTTTCGGTCGTGAGCTTTTCGCGCGATGGCTTTGATCGCATCATCGGTGAATTTCAGACGAATATTGTCAAACTCGAATTTGCGCTGATACTGTTTGATGAGCGCGTTTTTCGGTTCGGTCAAAATTTGAATCAAAGCGGCTTCATCGAGTTCGTGCAAGGTTCCGAGAACCGGCAATCTGCCGACAAATTCGGGAATCAAACCGTAATGGATCAGATCTTCGGGTTCGAGTTTGTCGATCGCTTCGTTCTGCCGCTGTTTACTCGATTTGATATCGGCAGAAAAGCCGAGCGATTTATTGCGATAACGTTTTTCGACGACTCTTTCGAGACCGATAAACGCACCGCCGCACAGGAAAAGAATATTTGTCGTATCGACCGGTGTAAATTCCTGCTGCGGATGTTTGCGCCCGCCCTGCGTCGGAACATTCGCGACCGTTCCTTCAAGAATTTTAAGCAGCGCCTGCACCACGCCTACGCCCGAAACGACGCGGGTGATCGAAGGATTATCGTCTTTGCGGCAGATCATATCGATCTCG
>JBBQOA010000602.1:0-2894 GCA_038330465.1 Pyrinomonadales bacterium | reverse complement strand
TTGAAAAACGCAAGGAAATTTACGCCTCGCCGCTGCAAGCGACGATCGAGCAACTGAAAGGATTGCCGCCCGCCTTGGTGATCACCGGCGAAAGCGATGTTTTGCGCGACGAAGGCGAAACCTACGGACGCAAGCTCGACGAAGCCGGTGTCAAGGTGACGACCGTTCGCTACAACGGAATGATCCACGATTTCGGACTTCTCAACGGTTTAGCCGAATTGCCGCAAGTTCGTTCGCTTTTTGAACAAGCCGGCGCGGAGCTGAAAAAACATTTGGGTGAATGATCTTACAAACTGTTGTGAAATCAATTCGTTAGTTTTTTAACAATCCACAACTTAACAGGAGACAAAAAAATGAAAGAATCATCCTTTGAAGGAGCCGGCATCCGCTGCCGGTTTTGAAGTGGTGAAACATTTGTTTTGAAAAATTCAACAAACCTAATGATCGACGGCTTAAATCAATATTAGTGGATTTAACTGACCAATTTTAACGGGAGCTTGATATGAATTCTTTTGATTTGATACCGAATAACAGTTTACAAACGGCAACACCGGAAGAAGGTCGGCAGTTGGCAGTTCACATCGCGCGGTTGATCATCAAGGCAACTCAGCCGGACGATGAAAAACGCCAACAATTGCGGGAAATTTATGCAAATGATCCGATGATGCTGATCGCCGTCGGGCAAACGGTCGCGACCGAATTTGCAACCATTGCCGCCGCCAATAATTACTGGCGAAAATAAATTTACAATCCGATTATGCCAAGTAATATCGTCCGAAACGATTCTCGAAAGGCGTCGCTAAGGCGTCGCGCGTCGCGCAGTAATAAAACTATGATGTTCAAAAAATTATTATCAGTGATCGTCTTCGCTGTGCTATTCCAAATCGCCGCGGCGCAAACCGTTGAGTGGCGGCAACGGCTGCTCCCGAAAGAAATTGAGGAATTGACCGCGATCGAATCCGGAACGGGAACATCGGGTGTCGGAGGAATCCAAACCCGTATCTTAAAAGGCGATCCGAATCGCGCCGGATTATACACGATCCAACTGACCGTTCCCGCCAACACCAAAATCGAAGCACATACGCATCCCGATGACCGCGTCGCAACGGTGATTTCCGGAACCTGGTATTTCGGCTACGGTTCGCAGTTTGATGAAAAACAGCTCAAAGCATTAGCGCCGGGCAGTTTTTATACTGAACCGCCAAATGTGGCACATTTTGCCCGCACGGGTAGTGAACCGGTCGTCATCCAAATATTCGGCGACGGACCGAGCGGCACGGAATATGTGAAATTGAAAAAGGATTAATAATATGAACGAAATGATAAATTACGAATTCTCCACAACTCGTTTAAAAAATCTTTGCGCTGCTCTAATGCTGTGTTTGATTTTCGGCGCGGCGGTTTTTTCACAGACAAAAAATTATCAATCGCAAACAGCGAATGTCAACGGTGTCAAGATTCATTATCTCAAAGCCGGAACCGGCAAAACACCGCTTGTTTTGCTTCACGGGTTTGGCGAAACTTCGCATATGTGGATTCCGTTTTTTGAAGAATTCGGTACGGATTACACGATCATCGCGCCCGATCTGCGCGGTCTTGGCGATTCGTCGCGTCCGGCTTCGGGTTACGACAAAAAGACGGCGGCGGTCGATATTCACGAACTCGTCAAATCTTTGGGCTTTCAGAAAATCGATCTGGTCGGACACGACATCGGTTTGATGGTCGCCTATGCTTTCGCCGCGCAGTATCCGAACGAAGTCGAAAAACTGGCGCTGCTCGAAGCGCCGATTCCCGGCATCGGCGCTGTTTGGGAAAAGATCTATAACGACGCACGGCTCTGGCATTTTCATTTCGTTGACAGCCGCTTTTCGCTCGCGCTGGTCAAGGGTCGCGAACGAATATTTCTTGATCATTTCTGGGAAGAAATGACGCCGAATTCAACGGCGATGCCCGAAGCCGAACGTCAATTTTACACAAAAGCCTACGCGCAGGAAGGCGCGATGAAAGCCGCCTTTGAACTTTTCAAAGCATTCGACAAACAAGATGCCGAAGATAATCGCCGCTTTGCCGCTAATAAACTGTCAATGCCGGTTCTGGTCATCGCGGGCGATAAATCGATGGGCGACGTGCTCGAAATGCAGGCGAAAATCGTTGCCGAAAATGTAACGGCGATAAAATTTGCCGACACCGGGCACTGGCTGACAGAAGAACGTCCGGCGGAAACAAAAGCCGCTTTAAAGAAGTTTTTCGGCAATTAAGAACGATTTCAACAATGCCGAAACGCGCCCGAATTTTAAACGCGTGTTTCGGCATTTTTTCCTAAAATTGTTTTTGTTCTCAAACATAAATCAATTCTGCAATCTTTCGATCAACGATCGAACCACGTGCTTTTAAGCAAAACCTTTCGCGCTTTGCTGTATTTTTTCTTTGGAAAGAAGTAAATTATTACATTTGCGACTTGGAAGAAAATGATTTCAGTGAAAGCTCCGAAAAATAACTTACCCGAAACCGCGCCTGCGCCCGAACTTTCGCTTTTTTTGCCGGTTTTGGACGAAGAAGAAAATTTGCGTCCGATGCACGCGAAGATTCGCGCCGCGCTCGACGAACTCGGTAAAACGGCGGAAGTGATTTACGTTGACGACGGTTCGACCGACAATTCTTTAAAAATCTTAAAGGAAATTGCCTCGGAAGACGCGCGCGTCCGCGTCATTTCCCTGCGCCGGAATTACGGGCAAACCGCCGCGATGAGCGCCGGCATCGATGCTGCGAAGGGCGAAATTTTGATTCCGATGGACGCTGATTTGCAAAACGATCCGAAAGATATTGCGCGACTGCTCGAAAAATTAAACGAAGGCTACGACGTTGTTTCCGGCTGGAGAAAAAACCGCAAAGAT
>JBBQOA010000601.1:0-2896 GCA_038330465.1 Pyrinomonadales bacterium | reverse complement strand
TCAGTTCGGTGCGAAATTGCGCGTAGCTTTTGCCGCTCACGTCGTAATCGGACAAAATATAAGATTCTTCAAATCTTTGGGCATCTTTTTTTAGTTTTTCATCGCCCGAAAGATTTAAATCCTTAAAAGAATCTTTCGTCGCTTCCTGAACTTTTTCTTTCATCTTTTCAGCCGAAAGATTTTCTTTGATGCGATTTGCGATCTTCGCCGACGGATCGACGATCGCGATTCGCATCGGTTCGCCCTTGATCGAAAAAATCAACATCGGAACAAAAGCAAAACAAGCCGCGATCACCGGCAGCAGTAATGTTCCGAGCAGAAATGTCCATTTCAGAACGATCTTTCGGTATTCGTGTTTGACGACCGCTAAAAATTTACGCATTTAATCCTCCAACTTTCTCGATAAAAATATCGTTCAAACTCGGTTCGATCTTTTCAAATTTTGAAATCTTCGCGCCGTTTTCAAGCAATCTTTTGAGCAAAACCTGCTCGTCGGCATTTTCGGCTAAAACCAATTCTTTTTCGTCGGCGTGTTCGGTAATTTTGGCGACGAGAGTTGTATCTTCCAACACCTTTTCGCCGCCCACAGCGCGAAGCGCGATCATATTTTTGCTGTAACTTTCCTTGACTTGCCGCAGCGTTCCGCCGATCACTTTGCGCGATTTGTTGATCAAAATTATGTCGTCGCACAATCTTTCCGCCGTTTCCATCAAATGCGTCGAGAAAATAATGGTTTTATGCCGCGCTTTGAGTTCAGCGACAACTTCGATCAGAAATTCGACATTGACGGGATCAAGCCCGGAAAAAGGTTCGTCGAGAATTAACAGATCGGGATCGTGCAAAACGGTCGAGATAAACTGGATCTTTTGCGACATTCCTTTTGAAAGATCGGTCGTTTTCTTGGTTTTCCATTCGGAAAGCTTCATTCTTTCGAGCCAGAAATCGATTCGCCGGTCGGCTTCTTTGGTTGAAACATCTTTGAGCGCGGCAAAATACCGAAGCTGGTCAACGATCTTCATCTTTTTATAAAGACCGCGTTCTTCGGGCAGATAACCGATTTTGTCCTGTAATTCGGAAGACATTTTTTTGCCGAAAAGCTCGATTTTCCCTTCGTCGGGCGCGGTAATTCCGACGATCATTCGAATCGTCGTCGTTTTTCCGGCGCCGTTCGGACCGATGAAACCGAAAACTCTGCCCGCGCTGACGTTAAAACTCAGATCATCAACCGCTGTAAAATCGCCGAATCGTTTAGTGACGTTTTCGACGCGCAATGTGACGTTTTGTTCGCTCATAGATTTGAATGTAAGATAACACAACTCAATCCGCTTTCTGAAATTTTCAGTTTCCGGAAATTTGTTATAAAGTTTGAAATACAACAATTTGCAAGGAGAAAACAAATGAAAATCGTTTATTGGATCGCGACCGGGCTTTTATCTTTAATGATGCTCGGTTCGGCGGGAATGTATATTTTTAACCACGCTGAAGTTGTCAAAATCTTTAGTGATCTGGGTTATCCGACCTATCTCGTTTATCCATTAGCGACCGCCAAAATTCTCGGCGTCATCGCGATTCTGACCAAAAAATCCAAAACGCTGAAATACTTAGCTTACGCGGGATTTTTCTTTGATTTTCTGCTTGCCGCGTCGGCGCATTATTTTGCGGGCGTGCCGAGTCCGTTTTTGGCGCTTGGCGCTTTGGTTTTACTGTTTATTTCCTATATTCTTGACAGAAAGTTTTACAGTTAAATTCTTATGGAAGTTTTTCTTTACCGAAACGGCGCGGACGAGATCGAAGAAGGTTTTACAAAGGAAGATCTGCCCGCGCTTTTATCAGATGAAACCAATGTCGTCTGGGTTGATTTGCAAGGCGAAACGCCCGAAAAAGCGCGTGAATCTAAAGACATTTTGCTGAATATTTTTCACTTTCATCACCTGACCGTCGAAGATTGTCTGGAAACTCGCAATCAGCCGAAAGTCGAAACATTTCCCGAATATCTTTATTTTATTCTTCACGGCGTCAAAAACGAGACGAATTCGGCAAATTTTGCAACCAAAGAGCTTGACGGCTATTTGGGCAAAAACTTTGTCGTCACATTTCACGTTGAACGCTTTCGAAGCATCAAGAATGTCAAAACCCATCTGCGGACGACGCCGTTTGCCTGTCGGCGCGGCGCGGCTTATCTTTTGCACCAAATTCTCGACCAACTTATTGATTTGTATATGCCGGTCGTTGATGATTTTGACAGTGCCATCAACGAGCTCGAAGACCGCGTCTTCAATATGCAAAAAGGGAGCACGGCGGTTCTCGAAGAAATCATGGATTTGCGGCGGAGCGTGGCGCGGCTAAAAAGAATTTCGGCGCGGCAATTAGACGTACTTTATCGTCTTTCGCACGGCGAATTTCATCAAATCCCCGAAAATATCCTTCCTTTTTACCGCGATGTTCACGATCATCTTTTGCGCATCTCCGATCTTGCCGAAAGCTATCGCGATCTGGTCAGCGGATTGTTTGAAATACATTTCAATGTGACGGCAAACAGAACGAACGATGTGATGAAAGTTCTCGCGATCTTTTCGGCGATCATGCTGCCGTTGTCTTTGATCGCGGGAATTTACGGGATGAATTTTGAAAATATGCCCGAACTTCACAGCAGCAACGGTTATTATATGACGCTCACGACAATGGCGGTGATCGCTTTGTTTCTGCTCGCCTATTTTTGGCGAAAAGGCTGGCTTTTTGAGAAAAACGGTAAAGTGTTCAAAGCCAAAGCCGAAGAAGATATCGAAACGACGCGGATAAACGATTGATTATTAGAAAAAGTGTAGTTGTTTAGGTCTTTGGTTTTTGGTTTTTGGTTTTTGCAAGAAATTGCAAATTAGCAATGAATTTCTCACCA
>JBBQOA010000600.1:0-2913 GCA_038330465.1 Pyrinomonadales bacterium | reverse complement strand
AAAATCGCCTTTCCGTTCTTTTTCGTAACCGCTTTCGATAAATTGTTGCGACCGATCGGGCGTCTGCGCGTGAAGGCTGAGGGCAAAAAAGAATAAAAATATGAGCCGTGTTATGTGATTATATAGCTTTGTGTTTTTTTTCATCAATCACCTCAATAATTAAAAATCTTGCCGATTTGCCGTTTGAGTTTTTTTATCGATCAGAAATTCACTTTCAAAACCGGTTCTTCATAAATGCCGTCACAATCTCTGCACGATTACAGATTTCTTCGACGCTCAAAGAGCACGCAAAACATTTTCCAAAGTTTGAGGTAAAACGAGCGAATGGAATCTCTCAATCGAATAGCCGTAATCTTCGCCGCTTTCGTCAATGATCCGAATCAAACCTTCGGCTTCCGCGTCTTGATCGATCACGACTTGATAAATTTTGCCGAATTCGAGCGATGCTTCGTAACCTTTATTGTTGATGCAAACGACAAATCTGTGTTCTTTCATAATTAATCAAAGTAAGTTTTACGCTAAAGCCGTTTCCAGGTTTTGCTCTTTGCATTTGACAGAGGCTTTTTCGACATCTTTGGTGATTCCTTCCATTTCGTCTTTGGTCGCGCCGAAAATTCTCTCGATTTCATTTTCGTCAAGATTTTTGATCGCGTAATTTAAGGCTATTTCAAAAACCTGTAATTCGTCGAGCGAGATTTCGACTTCGGCTAATTCGACTGATGCGATTGCTTTTGTTTTTAAGACTTTCATATTTACTTTAATTTTTCGGGCAAATCTTCCCGCGAAACGATTTCCCATTTGCCTGACAATTGCCGCTCAAGACGATTGCGTTTAGTTGTCCGAAAACTCGTGTGATGCAAATTTTCAACGGTAAAAATATGCGTCCGTCCGCGCATCCCGACAAAAACATAATATCCCGATTCGGTATCAAAATAAATCTCGTTCGTTTCTACCTTATCGCGCAAGGTTTCGCCGGTCGGACGCGATTCGTCTTCGTGTCTTTCTTCGCCGTGTGAGGTTCTTTCCGCCATTTTTCAAATTAAAAAGCCGGTTCTTCATAAATGCCGTAAACATCGCGCAGCGCGGTGCAGATTTCTTCAACCGTCGCGTATTCTTTCACCGCTTCAATCGTCAAAGGCATCAGATTGACATTTTCTTTTGCGCCTTTTTTTAGTTTTTCCAATACATTGGCAACCGCGCCGCTGTCGCGTTTTGTTTTTGTGTCGTGAAGGCGCGCGAGTTGATGTTCGCGGACAGTTTCGTCGATTTGGAGAATGTCGGTTTTATGGAGTTCAAATTCCATTGCGTATTTGTTGACGCCGACGATGATTTGCTCTTTTCGTTCGACCGCTTTTTGATATTGATACGCCGATTCCTGAATCTCGCGCTGCGGAAATCCAGCTTCGACCGCTTCGACCATGCCGCCGAAACCGTCGATCTTGTCGAAATAATCAAAACAGCCGTCAACCATTTTGTTTGTCAGGGCTTCGACATAATACGAACCGGCGAGCGGATCGACCGTGTTCACGACGCCCGTTTCTTCGGCGATGATTTGTTGTGTGCGAAGCGCGATGAGCGCGGCTTGATCGGTCGGCAAGGCGAGCGCTTCGTCGTAAGAATCGGTGTGCAAACTCTGCGTGCCGCCGAGAACTCCGGCGAGCGCTTGAATTGCGACACGCGCGATATTATTTAAAGGTTGTTGACTCGTTAAGCTGACGCCGGCGGTTTGCGTGTGAAAACGCATCTGCATCGTCCGCGGATTTTTTGCGCCGAATCTCTCTTTCATCGTTTTTGCCCAAACGACGCGCGCCGCTCGGTATTTGGCGATCTCTTCAAAGAAATCGTTGTGCGCGTTAAAGAAAAACGAGAGGCGCGGGACGAATTCGTCAACGACCATTCCGCGCTCGACGCCGTATTGCACGTATTCGACGCCGTCACGCAAAGTAAAAGCGAGTTCCTGCAGCGCGGTCGCGCCCGCCTCGCGAATGTGATAGCCCGAAACGGAGATCGGATTGTATTTCGGGACGTGTTTCGCGCAGAATTCAAAAGTGTCGATACAGAGTTTCATCGCCGGTTTGATCGGATAGATCCATTCTTTCTGCGCGATGTATTCCTTCAAAATATCGTTTTGGAGCGTGCCCGAGATCTTTTTGAAATCGCAGCCCTGCTTTTCGGCGAGCGCGACATAAAACGCGAGAAAGATCCACGCGGGCGCGTTGATCGTCTGCGAAACCGTCACTTCTTCAAGATTTATTCCGTCAAATAAAACTTCGAAATCAGCGAAAGTTGAAACCGCGACGCCGCATTTGCCGACCTCGCCTTCGCTCAAAGGCGAATCGGCGTCCAAGCCCATCAAAGCGGGCAGATCATAAGCGGTCGAAAGTCCGGTTTGTCCCTCAGCCATCAAATATTTGAAACGCTCGTTGGTTTTTTCGGGCGAAGAAAATCCGGCAAATTGGCGCATCGTCCAAAGACGCCCGCGATATCCGGTCGGGTGAATTCCGCGTTTGTACGGATATTCGCCCGGAAAACCGATCTCGTCCAGATTTTCCGTATCGACGGCGGTGTAAAGCCGTTCGACCGGTTCGAGCGAAACGCCTTCGAACGATTTTTTGCGCTCTGCCGTTTTGTCCAAAACCTTTTGCAAAGTTTCCTTTTCCCAACGCTCTTTGTCCGCCTGTAATTCCGAGATCGCTTCTTTTACTTCCGCCATTTTGTTATCCTTGTATAATTAAAATTTCTAAAATTGCTTATCTTCGCATTTTACACGATTTTTGGTGATCTTTGAAAATCGTGTTTGAAACTCGTCGCCGCGAACGTGCCAATAGATAATGTGAATAGAAAATTGCCAACTTAGTGAAATATTTATAAAATTACCGAATGCAACCAACCCCTAAAATTTTTGTCACACTG
>JBBQOA010000599.1:0-2915 GCA_038330465.1 Pyrinomonadales bacterium | reverse complement strand
TTTCACGTTCGGCATGATCGTTTGCAGTTTGGCGATCAATTTTTTGATATTTTCACGCGCCAGCATTCCCTTTTCCGCTTCGAGACAAGAAAAATCAAAACCTTTCGTCAAAATACGATAACCTGTCGAATCGTTTTTTCTGTAAATATCGATCAGCAGTTCATCGGAAGCGGTTTCGGAAGTTTCGAGAATCTTATTTTCACCTTTTTTGCGTTTTTCGAGTGATTCGACCGCTTTTTGAAAAATTGCGCCCGAAACCATCAAACACAGATCCGCCGCGTTTAGCTCTTCGACCTCGTCATTATTAAAAAGTATTAACAAAATCTTGTCGTCCGAAAATTCCATTCCGCGCAGACGCTTCGGCAGATTTTCCGCCGCGAGCGATTCATCGCTGATGACGGAAGTCTCCAAACCCATTGTCTTCAGCTGAGTTTGCAGAATTTCCGCTTCCTTCGCCGATTCGGTACGGGCAATCGGCAGCGGTTTTTGCGTTTCTAAAATTATCTGTAAATCTTCTTTTTCAAGGCTCAGAAATTTGGCGATTTCGGCTGGCTCGCCCGAATCGTTAATTGCACTTGGCGGCAGATAGATCACGTTAAAGCCGCTTTCCCAATTCTCCAACTTGCGCAAAACAGGCGAGATCTTGGCAGTTTGTTCAGCGGAAAGTTCTAGCTCGGCACCGCAGTAAACGCATTTCAGACGCGTCGGCGGGTTCGTGCGGGCGCATTTTGCGCATAAGATCAATTCTTCGGGTTTGAAAGCGATTTCTTCCGAGCGGATCGGTAAATCTTTCAAAAAATCGGAATCGTTCGTTGGTTGATTGTCGTCTTGCATACTTTTAGGATAATACCTGAAATGGTATCATTTTATAAACAAATTGCTTGACCGATGTGTAAAGCAAAGCGCAAACTATAGAACGGCTTTTTGTCGGCGATTAGTTTCTGAAATAAAAGAACGAAAAAATCAGTTTAACAAAAATCATTTGAAATAAAGTTGATATTTTGCCACCGCAATTATCATTTAAATCCAGTAAATTAGCATAGTATTAAATAATATTTTTAGGAAATTTCGTTTCGCTTTTCATTGATAACCGCCGCTCAAACCAGCCTTAAATTTAAACAAGGGGCTACAAAACAATGCAGTTTGAAACGACGACAAGTTCAACTTGGCAATTTGGACATCGTGGTCGCGTGGCTGTCTTTATCGACGGCAATAACCTTTTTCACGCGGCGCGGTTCCATAATATTGATATTGATTACAACAAATTATTACGACTGCTGTTAGGCGACGGCAGACTTCTTCGCGCTTTTTTCTACACGGGCGTCGATGCCGGCGCGGAACGACAACAGGGTTTTCTTTTATGGATGCGGCGCAATGGTTTTCGCGTCGTTCAAAAGGAACTCAAAACATTTTACGACGGAACCCGCAAAGCCAATCTCGATGTCGAGATCGCGGTTGATATGCTCAGCTTAGCCGGACGCTATGATACGGCGGTGCTTGTTTCGGGCGACGAAGATTTTGTCTATGCCCTAAATGCCGTGGCGTATAAAGGCTGCCGCGTCGAAGTTGCCGGTTTTCGCTCGAATACCGCGCCGCGTCTGATCGATGTCGCGGACTTTTTTATTGATTTGGGCGAGATCGCCGAAATCGTCCGCAAAGACGCTTCGCAAACCGGGCAATACGATATTCCTTCATTTGTTCCGCCCGAAGAAATTCCGCCGCCCGAACTTTTATCGCGGCAGGCAAATGATAGTTTTAACCAGATCAATAACGAAATAAATTATCAGCAAAGTTTTACGGACGAAGAACCCGAGGATTTATCCGATTTAGTTCGGGTGACGGACGAAAGATGAAAATTTTTACGCTTGATGAAGCCAACGAATTATTAAGTATAGTTCGACCAAAGCTTTTGCAGATCCAGAATCATTATGCTTCAGTCGCCGCTTTTCGCGAAGCGGCGCAAGCGGCGGCAGTTTCGGCAGAACTCGGCGGCGGCGGAATGCAAGGCGGATCAAAATACGTCCATGTACTTTATGAACTCGGGAAATTGACGACCGAATTTCACGAGCTCGGCGTTCAACTAAAAGATTACACACGCGGTTTGATTGATTTCCCGGCGCTCCGTGAAGGACGCGTCGTGCTGCTTTGCTGGCAAATGGGCGAAGGCGAAGAAATCGAATGGTGGCACGAAGTTGAAGACGGATTTGGCGGACGGCAGCGGCTTTAAGAGATTGATTTTAAAGCATTTGCAATTTTTTATTGCGCTTCAACTTTCGATCGCCGCAAAAAAAGCTCAAATAAATCTAAAAAAAAGCGAAAAAGTTTATATTTTTCTTCACTTTACTATTGACTACTTAAAGTAATGTCTGATAGTATGCCCTCAGTATTGTTCATTTCATTAGGTTTTCCCTAATCTCGCTGGATAACATTTCTAGTTTACAAATCTTTTATAAATCTATGAATTGTCCTGTTTGTAATCGAAATCTTGCGCCAACATTATCAATTTGTCCGAGTTGCGGAGCGATGATGAATGATTCCGTCCGCGAAGAACTCAACAACAAAATTTTAACTGCTCCGAAACCGCTAAAGTTGGAAGTTAAACAAAATCCGCCCCTGATTGAAAAATCAAATATGCCGATGATGACAAAACCAAAAACACAACCGGTTCCGAAAACGCCGATTCCTGTCAAAGTTAAACCGGTCACGACAGAAATTACCGCCAAGCCGACGAGTCCGACGCTGGTCGAATTTCAAAACAGAAACGCAGCGCTGCCCGATTGGCGTTTGCAGTTGCAGAATGCCGTCCGCAAGCGGGTCGAAAACATCGAGACCGATCCATCGATCGAGACAAGATCGGTCAATGCGGTGAGCCGCGTTCATTTGCAAACAAGCGGTGCCAATGCTTTGAAGGCGGA
>JBBQOA010000598.1:0-2941 GCA_038330465.1 Pyrinomonadales bacterium | reverse complement strand
CAGTAATATTTATTCATAAAACGCTGGACGGGATCTTTCATCATATCCGGCGTGTAGCGGTTCATCGTTTCTTCCGACTGATTTTGTCCTTCGCCTTGAAAGATCCAGCCCATATGTGAATGGAATAAACCGCCTTTCGGCGAATGCGGATCTTTGTCGGTTTCGGTAAAAGCGTGATGCAGACGATGCGTCGTGACCCAGCTGATCGCGCCCGATTGAAGCGCGAGCGTTCCGCAAAGCGTCAGAATATATTCAACCCATTTCGGCGTCTTGAATCCGCGATGCGTCAACATGCGGTGATAACCGATTCCGATCCCGACACTGTTGGCGATCCACCAGAATAAAACCGCGACGGCTAAGTTTTGCCAGCTGAAAGTGAAAAGAGCGGCGACCGCCATCGCGTGAAAGATGGTCACGGCGATGATCGTGTGCCATTGAATTTTTTGTGATTTTGTTTGTTTGAATTCGACTACGTTCTGCATTGATGAAACCTCGTTTATAATTGCTTAAAATCAGGCGGCATTGTTCGCGCCTTTTCTTTAGATGTTCATCGTAACAGTTTTTTCGGGCGCTGATTGTAAGAGTTTTGTAATAGTGTAAATAGATGCTATCTTGAGAGTTAAAGAGTCAACGCCGCGTCGAAAATTTTGTGTTCCGGGTGGCATTTGAAACACGAACACGGGAGAAAAAAATGAAAGAAGAAGATTCGTTTTCCGAAGAAAATACGCCGAACGTTTGGAAACGCCGGGGCATTTACGCGCTTCTCGGACTGGTTGTTTTTCTGCTCGGACTCGTGCCGATGTGGGTGCAAACGAGAGAAGCTTCCCGCCAGCTTGAGACCACGCAAAAACAACTTCGCAAAGCGGAGATCAAAGGTTTGCTGACGACCTCGATCGTCGAAGCGCGGCGCGGTGAATACGAATCGGCGCGGCAAAATACGAGCGAATTTTACACACGTCTGCGCGCCGAGATCGACAAGGGCGACGAGAGCGCATACACCAAGGAAGAACGCGCCAAGATGAATCCGGTTTTTGATAACCGCGACGCGATGATCACGCTGCTTGCCCAGCGCGACCAGGCATCGGTCGAACGCCTGACCGATGTTTATTCAACTTATCAGCAGATTTTAGGGCAGCCCGCCGCGCCGCCTACGACGACGCCCGCGCCGTCCACATCGTCCGCGCCGCCGTCTTCGAATCAGCCATCGCCGCCGCCATCGCCGTAACGTTTTTTGATCTTAAAAGCGACGCTTAAATATAGCGTTGCTTTTTGTCTGCCGAAAAAGCAATGCAGGAATTTGTCACAAATTGGTTGCTTGACCCGACCGTCGGCAAGATCGTCGCGGCGATCATCGGCTTGCTGATCGTGATCTTTATTGCCCGCCTCGTCAATCATTCGATCACCCGCTATGTCAACACGACGGACACGCGTTATCGTCTGCGAAAGTTCGTGACGTTTTTAGGTTATGTCGTCGGCGCGTTTTTGTTGACGGTCATTTTCAGCGACCGGCGCGGCGGTTTGACCGTTGCCTTTGCGCATTTTTCCAATTGATCGGTTATTTACGGTAAAACATTTAAATCCATTCGGGAGAAAATCTTGATGAAAAATCTATTTCGTTTGTCGCTCAAACTTTGCTTACTTGTCGTAATTTTAAGTTTTAGCGCGGCGGCGCAGCAGCGGCTCGTTCTGGTCGGCGGCGGCGACCGCGCAATGGAAGCGGTCGCGCGGTTTGTCGATTGGTCGGGCAAAGAAAAAGCGCGGATTTTGATCATTACGTGGGCGAGCGGCGTGCCGGCAGAGAGTTTTGAATCACTCAAAAAAGATTTCGCGTCTTTTAAGCTCGAATCATTTGAACACGCGCCCGACGCGCCGCTTGATGCGGGCAGCCGCGCCAAGTTTTTGGAACAATTAAAAAACGCGACCGGCGTCTTTTTTTCGGGCGGCGACCAAAACCGGATCATGGAAGTTTTAAAAGACGAACCGCTCTACAAAAGGCTCCGCGAAAAATACGATACCGGCACCGTCTTCGGCGGGACGAGCGCGGGCACGGCTTTGATGTCGTCGCCGATGATAACAGGCGAAAACGATCTGACGGTGATCGACGCCCGTAAAGTCGGCACGCGGCGGGGATTGGGACTTCTCCCGAACGCGATCATCGACCAGCATTTCATCGTCCGCCAGCGCGAAAACCGTCTTTTCGGGCTTGTTCTCGCGAGTCCAAAGATGCTCGGCATCGGGATCGACGAAGATATGGCGCTCCTCGTCACCGACAACCGCACGGCAGAAGTCGTCGGCGCGACCTACGTCATGATCGTTGACGGAAGCAATAAAAAAGCGACTTTCGTGATAAATCTTTTGAAAGCGGGCGAGAAATTTGATCTGGTTAAAAGAAAAATGATTTCGAAAAAGTAAAAATAGAGATTCAATCAATAAAAAGCCGTTTCAACCAGTCGGCATAATCTTTTTACTTGGCAAAGCGTTTCCATAAAACGGCGTTTATTTCGTCAACGCTGAAATGTTCAAAATCGTAATCGCCGAGCCATTCGAGTCTTTCCAGTTCGTCTTCGTCTAAATCTTCTTCCGCGTGTTTACTCAATTCAAAAAGTTCTTCGTAGCCCCAAATTCCGCCGCAATCTTCGGGCGGACAGGCAAGACTGCCGTCGAGACATTTCGGGTATTTGACTGCCGGATCGAATGGCAAAATCTTTTCGACCTTTATTTCGTGTTGCCAATCGTCGCCAAAATCGTAAACATATTCAAATTTTTGCTTTTCGGCTAAATCTAGATCGGCAAGCTTTACTTTACTGTTTCAGCACGCAGGTCTAAAGCCTTGCAATTTCATTGCAAGAATTTATTGTGCTTTCTTTTCTTAATCTGAAAAGAACAATCAAGCGAATTTTATTCGCGTTCCGATTTCAAAACCTCTGCACTTCTAGTGCAG
>JBBQOA010000597.1:0-2942 GCA_038330465.1 Pyrinomonadales bacterium | reverse complement strand
TCGAATATGGGAATCAATAAAATTATGGATTCGCAATCGCTCTGGGACGCGACGATGTCTTATTCGATCGCCGAATTTTTGAAGAAAAATAAAAATTCGCTGGTCGTTCATTTGAACGGAGGTTTTCACACCGAAAACCGGCTCGGAACCGCCGAACAACTTTTGAAATATCGTCCGAAATCGAAAATTTTGGTCGTCACGATGCGCTATGAAGAAGATTTTACAAAGTTCGACAAAACCAAACACGAAAATCTGGGAGATTTTGTGATTTTGACCGATACGAAAGTTCCGCGCAGCTTCAAACAATCCTAAAATATCCGTAAACAAAAAATTTTCTCATAAAATTGGTTGACATTGTTAAAATATGTTGACCAATTTTGCATTGCTGTTCTAAAATAATAGTGCGAATAGTTTTCGCATCCATTCTTTTGCTCCAAATCCTCTAATGAGAAAAAAAATAAGTTTGATCTATTTTGTAGTTTTCACATTGTTGGCAGTCGGTCTTTTGCCGCTTTTGCTGACGAGTTGGACTTTGTCCGACCGGAGTGCCAAAGAATTACGCGCGGTCGAAGGTCGTTATCAAACCCAACTTGTGCAGGACAAAGCGCGTCAGATCGAGCTTTTCGGTCAGAGATATGCCGATTTGGTTGGAAGTTATGCCAAAGCGCTCGAACTGGCAAATGATTTTTCGCTGCTTTCTTCACAGCAAACCGAAGAAAAACTAGGTTCGACGCTCAAAGAAAATCCATATCTTCTCGCGCTTTATATCAAACCGACAGGCAACGATTCGCTTTCGGTCTTTCGGGCTGAACAGCTCAAAAGAGAAGAGATCGAATCATTTGCGAAAGCCATTTCAACAAAGGTGGAAAGTCGTAAATTGGTTTTTGGGCAGCCGGAAAAAATAAATTCGAGCGGCGAACTCGTCCAAATTATCGCCGCGCCCGTCGTTATCAACAATAATGTTTCGGCGTTTGTGATGGCGGTCGTCTCGCTGCGTGAAATTTCGCTGATCATGGCTGAAACCAAACCGACGAGTGAAGAAGAACTCTGGAAAGCGGGTTTACCGATCATTTTTGTCGTGGATGAAAAAGGCAACGCCGTTTTTCATCCCGACGGCAAAATTGTCGCGAGCCAAAAATCACTTCTAAATCTAAGGATCGTGCAGGAATGGCAAGACGCAAATCTTCAAATCCAATCGGCACTGGTTCCGTTTACGGCGGAATATGACGGCGTTCAACACGAAATGATCGGCGCTTATTCGACCGCGAATTTTCACAATGAATTAAAATTCGGCGTTATCGCGATGCAGGATGAAAACAAAGCGCTCGCTTCGGTTGGCGAAATGCGGCGACAAACCTGGTTGATCTGCCTCGGATTCGCGATGTTTGCATTGATCGTCGGATTTTTGCTCAGCCGTCTGATGACCAGTCCGCTGCTCACATTATCCGCCGCCGCGCAAAAGATCGCTTCCGGCGATTTCTCAACGCGGGTGGATGCGCGCGGAATGTCGGAGATCGGCACGCTCGGCGACGCGTTCAATCTGATGAGCGATAATGTCGAGGAACATATTGCCAAGCTCGCCAAAGCGGCAGAAGAAAATCGCGAACTTTTCGTCGGCACGGTCAAGGCTCTCGCCGCCGCGATTGACGGCAAAGACAAATATACACGCGGTCACTCGGAACGTGTTTCACGCGTTTCGGTCGCAATCGGCAAACGGATGGGAATGAACGAAGAAGACCTTGAAACTCTCCGGATCAGCGCGCTTTTGCACGATGTCGGTAAAATCGCGATCGACGATTCGATCCTGAAAAAACCGGCGGCATTGACCAATGAAGAGTTTGAAATAATGAAAACTCATCCGCAGCGCGGCTACAAAATTATGTCGCAGATTCCGGCGATGAAGGAATTTTTGCCGGGAATGTATATGCACCACGAAATGGTTAACGGACAAGGTTATCCGCAGGGGTTGACCGATAAGGACATTCCGCTGCAGGCAAAGATCGTTTCGGTTGCCGATACATTCGATGCGATGACGATCGACCGTCCGTATTCAAAAGGAATGAATTTGCCGGATTCGCTTGATCGGATCCGCAGTTTTGTCGGCACACGTTACGACGGAAGTGTCGTGCAGGCGCTTGTTGCCGCCTGTAACGACGGGCAGATCGGGATCGGAATCGTAAAATTGCGGGCGGAGGCGGAAAACTCCAATCGAAAACTTGTTTCGGCTCGCGAATTACAAGGTCAACGCGTAGCTTAAATGTCAAACTTTAAAATATAAATCGATATGAACGTAACAGATTTTCAGGAAACCTGGCAGGTCGATGCCGGCGGACAAATCTACGAAGCCGATTTTGGGGCAATGGCGCAGTGGATTTTCGAAGGTTCGCTGTTGCCGCAGGATCTGGTCAGACGCGGAAATCTGCGATGGATCGAGGCGCGTAAGGTTCCGGCATTAGTGAAATTTTTTAACGCCAAGGAACAGGGACTTCCGCCGCCGGTTTTTTCTTCGACGACCGACGGTCAGTTCGCCGCTGATAATCAACCTGCGCAAACACATAATTTCGGATCACCGTCGAACTTTTCTCCGAATCCTGTTCAAAAAAATGTCGATCAACCGCCGCCAAATCCATTTGAGACGCCGCCCGTAAATCAAAATAATTGGCAAGCGCCGAACAATCAATCACAAAACCAAAACTTTGAACAAGCGCCGATCGCCGACAGTTGCAGTATGCATCCCGCCGAACCGGCGTTGTATCTCTGCGAAACCTGCGGCAGCGGATTTTGCAAAACCTGTCCGAAATCTTACGGCGGAAACGTCAAGATCTGTCCGTTCTGCGGCGCGATGTGCAAAGCCGTCAGCGAACTTAAACAGAAAACTCAGTCAGCTTTTCAATATCAAAACGACTTTTCAAAAGGTTTCGGTTTTGATGATTTTTTCAAGG
>JBBQOA010000596.1:0-2960 GCA_038330465.1 Pyrinomonadales bacterium | reverse complement strand
TTCTTTTTCGGTTTTGAATGTTTTTATGGTCGAACCGGCAGGCAGCGGCGAATCGGTCACGATCGCCTGCGAGGTTTCGATCGCTTTGCCGAGCGCGGTTTGCGCTTTCGCGTCGGAACTGCGGTTCCACATATAAAAAATACCGACTAAAACCAATAAAACAGCGAAGGCGGCAACTGCATAAAGAAGCGTTTTGCCCTTGCCTTCAAATATTTTTCCCGCTTCCTCCACTTTTTTACTAAGCGTTGATTGAAAAGCGTCTTTATATTGAACCTTATCTTTCGGTTCGTTGGTCGGAAGCGTAACTTCAGGAATTCTTCGTTTTCTTGCCATTTGATTAAAAAAAATGCAATCTTTTGTATGCTAAATCGTTATATAATTGTCTGAATGATTTTTCAG
The DNA here is from genome assembly GCA_038330465.1 of Pyrinomonadales bacterium. Classification (GTDB taxonomy): domain Bacteria; phylum Acidobacteriota; class Blastocatellia; order Pyrinomonadales; family Pyrinomonadaceae; genus JAFDVJ01. Next base: position 2,561 of record JBBQOA010000596.1, on the reverse strand, counting down.
GATTTTTTCCAAAAGAGTTAATTTATCGTAAAACGATGCCGAGAGCAAGTAAGTTTAAGGGAAAAACCTAAATGAAAAAATCAAAACAGATATTGAAGCGGACTTTTTTGACACGAAGTTTTAAGATTTGAAAAAAATTATTTTATTCGGGAACAAAACAGAACTTCCGGTGTCTAACAAAACAGTTCGCATAATTCCGGCGGATGAGCAATTTGAAATTTTCTTTCAGAGAGATTGCAAAAAGGCATGCAATGTTCTTCAGCAAGTCAATCACATTAGACGATGAAGAATTAAGTAATGTCGCATTGGCGGCAGGATCGGACGTTGCCTTTTTATCAGCCGAAACCGAGTTCGTTGAAAAATTAAGAGCAGGTGACGCAAATGCGTTCGATACTTTGGCTAATCGTTATACAAACGATATTTACAGTTTACTTTACCGCTTAACGCAGGACGCCGAAGAAGCGCGTGATCTGACTCAGGAAACATTTCTCAGCGCGCTCAAAGCGATCAAGAAATTTCGCGGCGAAGCAGATTTGAAAACTTGGCTGTTTCGAATCGCGATCAACGAATCGCGCAATCGTTTTCGGTGGTGGAAGCGCCGCCGACGCGACCAAACGATCTCGCTTGACGTCACGATCGGGACCAGCAACACGCCTTTGTCGGAAACTTTTTCGAGCAAAACGTTAAATCCCGAAGAAAATGCTTTGCGCGGCGAACGTGAAAAATTACTTAAAGAAGCGCTAAACGGTTTATCCGATATTTTTCGCGAAGCGGTCGTTTTATGCGACATCGAGGGTTTGAGCTACGAGGAAATCTCGCAAACTCTGGAAGTGAATATCGGCACGGTAAAATCACGAATCGCCCGCGGGCGCGACGAATTGCGTCGAAAATTGAATGGTATTTGAAAATTAGTCCCAAGTCATAATTCTTAAATCTCAGGTTAATTATTTTTTGACCGGAGACCGAGACTTAAAACTTGAAACTAAACAAGAAGTGAATGATTGACTCGCCCCGGTTTTAAACTTAGACAAAAATCGGTGCCAACGAGAGGTCAGAGGGAAACGAATGTTCCTTGTGCGAGAACGAAAGATAATTTTTATGTTTCGGTAATGTTTGAAAAAAACCAGCAACAACAATCGAATTTACCGGAAATTGAAAATCATCGATCTGATCAAATAAAGAACTAACCGTTGTTTTCCGTAAAACGAAAACAGCCGGGGTCAGCCAGTCATTCACTTTAATTTTCGTCAAACGTAGATCTTTTTTTTGAGTTTGACGATTGATGATTAATGAAAATATGAAATGCGAAAATTTACAATTTAATTTGTCGCTTTACATAGACGATATTTTAGAGGACGAGGAACGCGGGATTGTTGATAAACATCTCGCGCAGTGCCCTTTGTGTCGTCAAAAACTAGACGATTTCTGGGCATTGCGGCAAAGTTTTCGGCAATTTTCGCAACCCGTGATGCCAAATAATTTACTTGCTTCGGTCAAAACGGCGATGCGAACGGAGCTTACGCCAAATATTCCCAAGAAACATTTTTTTTTCTCGAAGGGTTTTCTCGACTTTCTGCAAATGCACGTGATGCCGTATGCGGTCGGAACCGCCGCGTCGCTCTTTGTCGGGTTTTCGCTTTTGTCGATCTTACTTTCAAACTCCAATACTTTTCAGAGGTCGGATTCTTTCGGCATCGGACAAATTACCGTTCTTGCGCCGAGCCAATCATGTTCGGGTGATTGTGAAATAACTCCGGCGGATTTTGCTGCCGGACGCGGTTTGGTTTCGAGTGAATCGCCGAGCATTAATCCGCAAGGTGCGCTCGCCGCAATGACAAAAGCCTTTGTCAACGGTAAGGGAAAAGGCAATGAAGTTGTCGTCGTCGCCGATGTATTCGGCAATGGTTTGGCAAATATCGAGGAAATTGTTACGCCTTTGGATAACGAACAAGCTGTTTACGAACTTGAAAAAGCAATGAATATGAATTCAATCGATGCGCCGTTCGTGCCTGCTTTTCTTGACCGCCGCGCCGATTCGATGCGCGTTGTCCTGAAAATTCAGCGTGTCGATGTCCAAACTTCTCAACCAAAAGCCAAACGAAGATAGAACAAGCGCTTTGCTAATCCAACCTCACTTCTCCTTTTTATCAACCCATTTGCTCATCTTGTCCAAAATTGTTATAGGTAAATATAGAGGTATAACAAGCAATGGGTGAACAAAATACATTTAATTTTGACTTTCAGGAAGTAGTCAAAAACTTAGAAAAAGGCGCGGCGGATTTTTTTGAAGGCGTCGCCCAAAATTTTGTCGGCAAGGCGGAAACCTTGCGCGACGGAACGGAACTCGATGCGGTAAGTTTGCCGCGCGATCTTTACGCGCACCGCAATGCCCAGACCGAATGGTGGTATTACACGGGTCACGGCGAAACCGCTTCGGGCAAAAGCTTCGGGTTTGAACTCGTTTTCTTCAAACGCCGCACGGATTTGGATAAATTCTCGCTCGTTCCCTTGCGGCTTTTCGGCAACCCGCTGTTTTTCGCGCATTTTGCGATCACCGAAAT
>JBBQOA010000595.1:0-2963 GCA_038330465.1 Pyrinomonadales bacterium | reverse complement strand
AACTAAAAATTTTCTGTTGCGGGCTTTGAGAAACCCGGTCAATTTTCCAGGTTTCTCAAAGCCTTTATTGTGGTGAGGCGTGAGGTTAACCGACTTCCTGTGAGGGAATTTATATTTCTCAAACTGCCAGCGCCAACGGCTGCGGTTTTTCCGCCGGAAAAGTGAAATTCATCTTTCGATACGCGTTGCGCGTTGTTTTCACATCGCGCATACAATATTCATAAATTTCGCGATGGCTGCCTTCTAAAAAGGCTTCGGAAAGATTTTTGCCGGTAATTCCGCCGTTTTTGGGCGAAGGCAATCCCAATACGAGCGCGAGTTTGTCGAGACTTGTCCAATTCTTAAAGTTCCAGCAATCCCATTCGCGCATCGTGTCGAAGATCGGCTGGCGCTGATACCGCGCAAAGCAGAAATCGACCGTCGGGCGAACGCCGTTGATGATCGAGCGTTTGATAATGAACGGAAGATCGAAATCGATGATGTTATGACCGATGATCGTGTCTTTGAAACGATTGAACGAGCGCATCATTTCCCAGAATTCCGTCAAAAGAACAGCTTCGCCCGCGTCAAACTGTTGCGTTTCGTTGTTCCATCCAAAACAGCCGTGTTCGAGTTTTCCGCCGCCTGCGAATTCGCGCGTGTAGCCGATGCAGAGCAGTCTGCCGAAATTGGCGTCAAGCGCGGTTTTCTTGTATTCTTCTTCGGTTTCCCAAAGCGTTTGATTTTCAAAGGAAATTGCTGCCGGCAATGTTTCGCAATCGATCGTGATAATTTGTCTCGTCATAAAGTTTTAGTTTTTCCTTTTGTTATTTTTTTGTTTAGATTTTGTCGGCTAAGAGATGCAGACCGGATTCTGTGTTTTTGAGTTCGACGACGACAAAATCCGTCAAAGCAATATCTTTGCGGACTTCGACCTGCGCCGGAAGCTGCCGGACGAGCATGCAGAGCGCTTTGTGTTTGACCGAATAGGCAAGCTGTTTTTTATGTCCGTGCGTTCTTTTGGCAAGCCGATTGGCGATTCGCGCGCGCGTCATCAATTTTTCCGAATTGCTCTTTTCGAGCCCGTTTAAGATCTGGTTAAAGGTCGGTTTGTGTTGTCCCATTTCGTTCATCTCCTTTGCTATTGTTTTCCTGCTCAATAAGGAAATGGCAGCCGCCAGCGAGAATCGGAAACGGGAAATAAAAAAACCCGTAAAAATTTTTACGGGTTTTAAGAAATATATATTTTGTCGATATTTTTTTAAGTTATTTACTCCGGATTGACTATTCCCAACTCCAAAAGTGCTTTCGCAACATTAGGCTTCATCTTCCATCGAACGCCGCCTTCACTATCGCATTCATCGGAAATTGTACGCCACCAATGCCACTTGCCGTCTTTTTGCTTGGTAACTTCGATATTTAGCGCATCGGCGATAAAGTTCCCGATCCTGCCGTATTGACCATTGACGGGATTATGATTTGAATAACCCAGTGTTTTAGCAAGTTCGAAAACCTCAACGGTCCGGTCCGGCGCGTTGTATTGCAGGTTGAGCATTTCGATCTGCTTTTCATTTAGTTTTATTTTGTTCAACGGCACCTTATATTCTTCGACCGAATAGTCAGCGATTTTGTCCATATTTATAATTTTTCTCCTCTCAAAAAGTGTTTTATTTTCGACCACGATCTTTTAATTACCCGCCGCTCGGACAAATAAAATAATGCGGACAATGCGGACAGTTGTTATCGTTCGCTTCGGCGGGAAATTTTTGGTTGTTGATGCCGTCGATCGCCCGTTCGTATTTTTCGAGCCGGTTTTTGATGACCTTTTCCGAGATCGGCGTGTCCTGCACGGCGTTGTCGCTCAGATAAATTTTCTGCATCGCGGCTTGCGCGTCCGGAAAGTTCTCTTTGAGAGCTTGCATCATTAATGCGTCAATGTCATCGGTCGCGGGCTTTTTCGGCAATTTTCCGGTGCGGTAGCGGCGCACGACGATTTGTTTTTCGCCGTCGATTTCCATTTTTTCGATCGCGTCGGGTTTGACGCAAACCGCGCCGTTCGCAAGCTTTACATAATAGGTCGGACGGAGAATTTCGGCGTTTGAATTTTGGATCCGTTCGCCCATCCGTTTGATAATTTCTTCGGCTTTCCGGCGATAGATCGGCGCGTATGGATGCGCATCTAATTCCGCCGCCTGCCAGAATTCATCGAGCCGCGCAAAAGCGGTTTCTTCGCTGAATTCGACGCCTTGAAGCTCGCGAATCGTTTGAAGCGCGTGGATCGTCTCGTAAACTGCGGTGTGAAATTTAAGATAGACCGAAAGTTCGCCGCGCCCTTTGAGCCCGCAAATATTGTGATAAAAATACTGGCGCGGACAGCGCAGGTAACGATCAAGATCCGCCGAATAGAAAGTCTTTGATGCAAAACTGTTGGCTGATAGTTCGGGCGGCTCAATACTTGAATCCGGCGTTTCGATCGATCTTGCCGTCGGCAGAACTTCCGCCATTATTTCTAAAAATTTCGACGGGTTTTTCGAATAATCCCGCGCCCGCGAAAGATGCAGAAAATCGCGCGCCCGCGACATCGCGACAAAGAACAAACATTCTTCTTCTTCATCGTGAAAATTCACGTCGCCCGTGATCATTCCGTTTGGGTCGGGACAGATCTTTCCCTTTCGATTCGAAGGAATTTTTCCCGCGCCCAAATAGGGCAGAAAAACCGCGCGAAATTCCAAACCTTTCGCCGAATGAACGGTCAGGAGCCGGACGGCGTCGAGGTTTTCCGCCGCCGCCGGAATCTGCGCGTAGTTTTTGTCTTCATTAAACCACGCGAGTTTTTTGACGTAATTCAGGAATTCGGGAATTTGCGCCTCGCCCGCAACGGAAAAGCGCGCTTCCATATTTTGCGCGAGCCGCAGAAATTGATAAACGGCGAGCCGCCGCGATTGCTGATGAACGTCTTCCGCATCAAAAAAATCTTTCAGATA
>JBBQOA010000594.1:0-2965 GCA_038330465.1 Pyrinomonadales bacterium | reverse complement strand
GTTCTCAAATTCAAAGAATCGAATCAGCCGGATTTCAAACCGCAAATCCGCTGGCATTTTATCGCGATCGTTTTGCTCGGCGTTTTATTCGTGACCAGTTTTGCAATGTGGTGGAATTTGACCGACAAAAACGGAATTTCCGATCTTCCCGCAACGCAAAGAAATATCAGATCGATTGCCGTTTTGCCTCTGAAAAATCTGAACAATGACGGGCAAAATCAAACTCTGGCGCTCGGGCTGACGGATAATCTGATCAATCGTCTGGGACGTTTGAACCGCTTTGCCGTCCGTCCGCTGAGCGCGGTCGCCAAATTTACCGACAGCGAAAAAGACGCGATTAAGTTCGGGGAAGAGCTCCGGGTCGAAGCGGTTTTGGAAGGGACGATTCAAACGCTCAATAATCGCCTGCGGATAAATGTCAGGTTGATTGACGTGCGCGACGGGGCACAAATTTGGACGGATAGTTTTGATAACGCCGCCAATGATATTTTTCAGCTTGAGGACGAACTTTCCGAGCAGGTCACAAAATCACTGGCATTAAATCTGACCGAACCCGAAAAAGAGAGATTTTATAAACGCTACACAAAAAACCGCGAGGCTTATCAGGCATATTTAAGCGGACGTTTTTTCTTCGACAAACGAACTCCTCAAAATTACGATAAAGCGATTGCCGAATATGAACGCGCCATCGCGCTCGACCCAAATTACGCGCTTGCTTATTCGGGTTTGGCGGATGCTTACGCCCTGAAAACCAATTTCCCGACCGACGATCACAACGCGCTTTACAAAAAAGCTAAGACAAATGCGGAAAAAGCTTTGGAGCTTGATGAAGACCTCGCGGAAGCACACACTTCGCTCGGTTGGATCAAACGGCTTCACGAATGGGATTGGGTAAATTCTGAAAAACATTTTAAACGCGCGATCGAATTGAACCCGAATTATGTCAATGCGCGTCAATGGTATGCGCTTTTGCTGATAACTTTGGGACGCGGCGATGAAGCAGCGGCGCAAATCGAAAAGGCAATCGAAATCGATCCGCTTTCCAAAGTTGCCCTTTCCAACAAACGGACGATCCAAATTTATCGCCGCGAAACAACCTTGATTATTTCCTTAACTCAACAAATCGCCGTACTCGAAGACAGTAAAACAACCGCTTTGCGCGATCTTTCGATGGCTTATGAAAGAACCGGCGATTATGCAAAAGCCATCGAAACAGCCGAAAAATACAAAAAACTCAATAATAATGAAATAAACAACACGGGGTTATCGACGAGTTTGGCAATTGCCTACGCCCAGCTCGGGCAGAAAGAAAAATCAAACCAAATGATTGCCTATCTCGAACAATTGCCGAAAAACGACACGGGCGCAGTCTATCAATTGGCGGCTATTCACAGCGTATTGGGTAATAAAGAAAAGGCGATCGAGCTACTGAAAAAATCTTTTGAAGCCCACGACGACCGGATGGTTTGGATAAATGTCGAGCAACGTTTTGACAATTTACGCGGCGATTCGCGCTTTCAGGCGATTCTGCGAAGGATGAATCTGGTTGGCTAAATGTTAATTCTGTTTCGCTAATTTACTAACGGCGCTTGCCACTGCTTTTCTTATCCACTAAAATTTATCATTTCAGACAATTCTGAAAATCAAAGCAATTATTTACAAACTATATTTATTAACAGGAAATTGTACAAATTATGAAAAGAGTCGGTATTTTAGTCGGGCGCGAAGTGACGTTTCCCGAATCAATTATTAAAAGTATCAACGAACGCGGAAATGGCGAAGTCGTCGCCGAAATGGTCAAGATCGGCGGCATCCGGATGGACGAAGAAAAACGCTATGATGTCATCATCGACCGCATTTCGCACGAAGTTCCGTATTTCCGCGCAACCTTGAAGCGTTTCGCGCTCGAAGGAACTTATATTATCAACAATCCTTTTTGGTGGTCGGCGGACGATAAGTTTTTTAACTTTGCGCTCGCTGACAAACTCGGCGTCGCGATCCCGAAAACGGTTTTGCTTCCGCAGCAAGGCTATATCAAAGACATCACAAGCGAATCATTGCGCAATCTCGAATTTCCGATCGATTGGGAAGGAATTTGCGAATATGTCGGCTTCCCTGCTTTCCTCAAACCGCACGACGGCGGCGGTTGGAAAAATGTCTCGAAAATTCATTCGCTCGAAGAACTCTGGTATGAATATAATCAATCGGGAACGCTCTGTATGACCTTGCAGGAAGGCATCGAATACGATCAGTTCGTCCGCTGCTACTGCGTCGGCAAGGAAAAGGTTCTGATCATGCCGTATGATCCGTCAAAGCCGTATCTTTCGGGAATGCAGTATGTCAATGTTGACGAATATCTCTCGCCCGAACTTCACGCGCGCGTCGAAAAAGACGTCAAAACGATTTGCGAAGCGCTCGGTTACGATCTCAACACGGTCGAATTCGCGATCAAGGACGGAATTCCCTACGCGATCGACTTTATGAATCCGGCGCCCGATGCCGAACTCGCGTCGGTCGGTGAAGCGAATCACCGTTGGATCGTCGATGCGATGACCGATTTCATCTTCAAAAAACTCGGTGAAGGTTTTGAAACGCCCGAATACCGCTGGTCGGCGATGCTCAACCCGGCGGAAAAAGCGGTCGCGCCGAAAGCCAAAACGACCAAAACCGTCAAGGCAAAAAAAGCGGAACCGAAAGCCACCAAAACAAAAAAAGCCGGAAACGCGGAATAGTTTTAACTGGTAATTTGAAACACAAATTGGAGCGCGGGCGGCGATGCCCGCGTTTTTTTATTACTTCACATAAAAAGATAATTTTGAAAGGATGTCTTTCAAAAAATTCATCATAAACCGCAAATGATTTCTGTAAATCAGTTAAAGACCCAATCTTTTAAACTTTTTCGAAACCCGCACTTTTGGCATTGGCGATCCGAAGAAAGTTTAAGCAATAAAATGTTATAAACATA
>JBBQOA010000593.1:0-2967 GCA_038330465.1 Pyrinomonadales bacterium | reverse complement strand
GGCGCGTTGATGGCTTCATCGTTCGGCGAAAAAACGAGCGGCTTGACCGGATTGTTTTCCTCGACCTGAATTTGCCGGTCGTTGACGTTTTTCAGATTGAGCTTGAATTCGTTGCCCGTCGGGGCAACTTCAACGCCGGTCGTGTATGGAAATTTTTGCAGAAAATTCTGGCTCGTCTTGCCGTTCGCGCTGTTTGAAATGCCCGGTTTGAGCTTGTATTGCTGAAAGAGATTGGCAATGTATCCGGCGGCGGTCGTCGCACTCGGTTCGCCCGTTCGGCGTCCTTCGAGCTGGTCGGACGCGAGATAACCGATGTTCGTCCGCAGATTTTGCTCGGTTACGTCAGCCTTTTGCGCGGCAACGCTGAACGCCAGTGACAATAATAGAAATAAACTTAAAAATTGCTTTTTCATAAGTTATCGGAACGCCGTCATCACGGACGGCAAACGTCGCCTGAGCGGCGTAAAAACCTACTATAGATAAATTTAATTTCACCAACGATGTTTGAACGCGTGGCGCGTTCATTGCCGCTGAAGGCGGGACTCAAAACATCTACTCAACCCAATCGGCGATGAAAATATTTGTGTCCCCTGTTTTCGCGCCGTTTCTGTTTGATGCGAAAACGAGTTTTTTGCCGTCGGGCGAAAACATCGGGAAACCGTCGAAAGATTCGTTGTAGGTAACTCTTTCAAGACCTGTTCCGTCGATATTTATGACGGCTAAATCGAAATTGCGTTTTCTTGCGTCGGTCGCGAAATAATTTGTGCAGAAGATGATGCGTTTGCCGTCGGGCGTGAAATAGGGCGCGAAAGAAGCGGCGTTCAGTTTCGTGACTTGGCGCTTGTTCGAGCCGTCAGCGTTCATCGTCCAGACTTCGAAAACGGTCGGGACGATCAGATGCTGCGCCAGTAATTCTTTGTCGCGCTGCGCCAACGCCGGATCGGTCGGATGCGAGCCGCGATAGACGATCATTTTGCTGTCGGGCGAGAAAAACGCGCCGCCGTCGTAGCCCGGTTCAAAGGTCAGCCGTTTGACGTTTTTGCCGTTCTTGTCCATCGAATAAAGTTCGAGGTCGCCGTCGCGTTCCGAGGTGAAAATGATCTTTTTGCCGTCGGGCGAAACGGTCGCTTCGGCGTCGTAGCCGGGCGAATCGGTCAGCTTTTTGATTTTTGTGCCGTCGGCGTTGGCAATGTAAATATCGTAATCGGGATAGATCGCCCAGACGTAGCCTTTCGAAAAGTCGGGATTCGGCGGGCATTCCTTGCCGCCGCCGAAGGTCGAAGCGTAAAGAACTTTTTTGCCGCCTTTCAGAAAATACGAGCAAGTCGTGCGTCCTTCGCCGTTCGAAATTCTTTTGACGTTGGAACCGTCAATGTTCATCGAAAAGATCTGGTCACACGGCATCTCACCGCGTTTTGATTGAAAGATCAGCTTTTTGCCGTCAAACGAAAAATAAGCTTCGGCGTTTTCGCCGCCGAAAGACAGTTGTTTGATGTTTGCCAAATGCTTTTCGCCCTCAACTTGAAGCGAAGTGGTTTGCGCCGAAATAACGGCGGAAAGTGCAAAGATAAAAAGTAAAGACAAATATTTCATAGTGTAAATCATACCATTTGTATTTTTAGGGTTTGAATCTAAAAGCATAAGTTTATCGAATTAAAAAGTGAAGTGAAGCTGATTGATTATTCAAGAAATCGATCAATAAAGTTTCCGTTTTAGCAATTTTAATTGATTTTTACAGGTGAATGATGAGTTTTGAGACAAAAAGAGAAGTTCTTGATTGGTATGAGCGGCAGCCGCGCGCGCTGACCGCCGAATTTATCGGCAAGATCGCGTGGCAGGACGTCAAAAAATACGAGCTCGACGAAAAATTTGTGCCCGTTCTGCTCTATATGCGCGATGTCGAAGTTCTAACGGATGTTTATTACAAAGAATTGCGCCGCACGCCGACCGGCAAAGATCCGGTCATCAGCAAATTTATGGAGCGTTGGGGAATTGAAGAAACGATGCACGGCGAAGTGATCAATCGTTTTCTAAATGAAGCGGGAATCGATACGGGCGCAAAATGGCGCGAACAGGTTCAAAAAAATGTTTCGCGCTTTTATACGCTGAACAGTTATCTGATCACGACCTTGACCAATCTGATCGGCACAAAATTTACGGCGACGCATATGACATTTGGCGCGATCCACGAAATGTCGACCGGACAAGGCTATCGACGGCTAATGAAAATGGCGGATCATCCGGTTTTGACGGAAATATTAACGGCGATCATGCGCGAAGAATCGGCGCATACCAAGTTTTATGCGAGCGTCGCGCGCATCGAACTCGGACGAAGCGAATTTGCCAGAAAAGTGGCGCGGTTTATCGTCAATAAATTCTGGTCGCCGGTCGGACAAGGCGCGAAGCCGAAAAAGCAGACCGATTACACGATCGGCACGCTCTTTAGCGGCAAAGAAGGTTTTGAATGGATCGAACGCAATGTCACGCAAAAAATCCAAATGCTTCCGGGCTTTGCGGGTTTGACGAAGATTACCGATACAATCGCGAGGATTCAAACCGAACAATTTGCTTAAAATTTCCTCACCCATAAAGAAAAAGAGTTTCGCGTGAAATGCGAAACTCTTTTTTGATTGGAGAGGAAATTTTAGAAAGCGTTATTTATTTGACTTTTTTATCGCCGTCGTCGCTGTTGGCGGTTTGTTCGACCTGCTCGACGATGTTGAATGCCGATAATTCGCCTTTGTTCATATTGAAAAGGCGTCCCGCCGCTTCGTCAACCTCGTAATCGGGCGTTTTGTCTTTGAAGATGATCTGATTGATGGCTTTGCCGCTCAAAAGATTCACGCCGACAAGTCCCGCGCCTTTGTCGTCCTTTCCCTTTATTGTCGTCAAAACGTAATAGTTGTTACCGCTTTGTTTGGACGCGGAGTATTTTTTGGCGACGGCAATTTGATAAGACTGCATCAA
>JBBQOA010000592.1:0-2968 GCA_038330465.1 Pyrinomonadales bacterium | reverse complement strand
GTTGATAAACCGATAGTTCGCGGAGTCGCCACCGACATTACAGAAAAAGTTTTTGCGGAAAGGTCTTTGAAGCGTTCGGAGCGCGATTATCGAACGATTTTTGAACAGGCGCACGATGCGATCATCGTTTTTGAACCGAATACCGAAACTGTTCTTGATGTCAACGAACGGGCTTGCGAATTGTATGGTTTTAGCCGGTCGGAATTTATCGGAATGTCATTGGTGATGATTTCAAATAATCCCGGTCTTGGCAAAGAAAAAATACAAGCAACCGTTGATAAGGGAGAGTTTTTACATTTTGAAACAACTCAATATCGCAAAGACGGAACGCCGATGCTTTTGGAAGTCAACGCTTCAAAGATCGCTTATCAAAATCAAACGGCGATTATCAGTATCAACCGCGATGTGACGGAGCGCCGAGAGTCTGAAGCGATTATTGCCGGACAAAAAAAAGTGTTGGAAATGGTTGCGCTCGGCGCGCCATTAAAGGACACGCTTTCAACGCTGGTGAAAATCATTGAAGCGCAATCTGCCGGAATGATCTGCTCAATTTTATTGTTGGACGAGGACGGAATTCATTTACGCTCGGGTGCGTCACCTAGTCTGCCTGAAGAATATGTTCAAGCAATTGACGGAATAGAAATAGGCGAAAAGGTCGGTTCGTGCGGAACGGCGGCTTTTCGCGGCGAGACGGTGATAGTCGAGGATATTGCGACTGACCCGCTTTGGGATGACTACCGCGAACTGGCATTAAAATTCGGCTTGCGGGCTTGTTGGTCAACGCCTATTTTGGACGCAGAGCGCAAAGTGCTTGGAACTTTTGCAATGTATTACCGCCAACCTGCCCGCCCGACTGAAAAGCAAAATCGGCTGATCGAACTGGCGACCGATTCAGCCGCGATCGCCATCAGCAGCGCGCAAGATAAAGCCGCGCTTCTAACGAGTGAACGCCGCTTAAAGGATGCTCAAACCGCCGGAAGAATCGGGGACTGGCAATTTTATCCGAAATCGGGACAAATCATCTGGTCAGACGCTTTGTATGAGATTTTCGATCGAAAACCGGAACTCGGACCGCCTGTCTACGAGGAACAACTTGGATTTTACTCCGAAGAAGATGCGCCGAAATTAGATAAATGTGTTCGGCACGCTCTTCAAACCGGCGAAGGTTATGAACTTGATCTCAAAGTAAAATTACAAAGCGGACAAGAAAAATTTATTTCCGTCCTCGGTCAAGCGTTCAAAGATGATAACGGCGAGGTCATCAAACTCTACGGTGTGGCGCAGGACATCACGGAACGAAAGGCGGCTGATGGAGCGATTCGTTTTCAGGCGCATTTGCTGGATACGGTCAAACAGGCGGTTATTGCGACGGATACTAACGGAATAATCATTTATTGGAATCGGTTTGCCGGCATTCTCTATGGCTGGTCAAATAAAGAAGCATTTGGGAAAGACATTTTTAGCTTGGTTTTGCCGGAACTTTCAAAAAAGGAATCTGACGATGTTTTGGCGCTGCTGCGATTACGGAAAAGTTGGGTCGGCGAACGCTTTTTGACAACGAAATCAGGCAATCAGTTTTCTTCGCAGGTTTTTGTTTCACCCGTTACCTATAATGACGAAACCTTGATCGGTTTTGTCGGAATTTCCTTTGATGTCACCGAGCGCAAGCATTCTGAACTCGCCTTGCAAAAATCTGAAGAACGTCTTCGAACATTGTTTGATCAAATGATCGACGGATTTTATTACTCGACCGACGACGGCAAATTAGTTGATATTAATCCGGCAATGGTCAAAATGTTCGGTTACTCAAGCAAGGAAGAAATGTTGAAGGTCGATATTGCCAAAGACCTCTATTTTCAACCCGAAGACAGACGAAGTCGTCCTTTATCTGAAGGCAAGACGACAACGGAAACTTATCCGATGCGGCGGAAGGATGGATCGGTGATTTGGGTTGAAGATAGTGGTCGGCATATTTACAACGAAGATGGAAAAGTCCAATTTCACGAAGGAGTTCTGCGGGATGTGACGGAACGAAAACTTGCCGAAGACCGACTTCAGGAAATGAACGAACGATTGGATCTTTCGCAGCAAGTCGCGAAAATCGGCAGTTTTGAATGGGACATCAAAAATAATTCCAACTTTTGGTCGCCGGGAATGGAGAATTTGTATGGTTTCAAACCCGGCGGCTTAAACGGTGATTACATACATTGGAAGAAAGCCGTTCACCCTGAAGATCTCGCGGAAGCCAAAAAGGCAATGAAAACCGCGCTTGAAACCGGCGAACTTTATTCCGAGCATCGAATTATACTGCCTGACCAACAAGTGCGTTGGGTCCAAGCACGCGGAAAAGTTTTCTATGATAATGAAAATCAGCCATTGCGAATGGTTGGCGTGAATATGGACATAACCGCGAAAAAAGAAGCGGAAAAAGCCATTGCCGAAGCAAATGTGCGGGCGATTCGGGAATATGAGATTCTGTTGGACATACTCAGTAAACTTGCTCAAACTGTCGGATCGGCACGCGACATAAACGCCATATTTAAGGCTGTTCTTGAATATACTTCAGATTCCATATCGTGCGCTGCCCTGATAATTTCGCTTAATGGGACAGAAAGTAAAAAGCGGAAACCGATTTATTTTTGGTATAACAACGAAGAACGCGAAGTTTCCGCGCTTGAAGATTTTCCGAAAATGGACGAATTGATTGCCAAAGCCATTGAAACCGGTGAAGTCGTTATTTTAAATGACCTGACTCGCTATCACAAAGATTTGAAAACAATTGACCCGACGGATAATAAGAAGCTCCCGCAAAGCTTAAAATCTGCGCTTGTTGCGCCGATGAAAATAAAAGGCGAAGTGATCGGAGTCATCGAGGTTCAAAGTTTTCTGCCGGATGCGTATGGAAGTGAGCATCGCACCGCGATGCGTTTGGCTGCCAATTTGGTTGCCAATGCGATCGAAAATGTTC
>JBBQOA010000591.1:0-2968 GCA_038330465.1 Pyrinomonadales bacterium | reverse complement strand
AGATAAAATTGGATTGACCAATTTTAATATTATTTCAATTCAGAAACTCCGTTTGAGACCTTGCAAAGATAAATTTCGGGTGTGATTCCGGTGATTCTTTGATAATTTGCCGAAATTTTGTCGACAAAATCCGGCGGAGTTTTATTTTCCAGAAGGTTTATCGTGCAGCCGCCAAAACCGCCGCCCATCATTCGCGTGCCTAAAACACCATTTTGTTCGCGGGCGAGTCCGACCATCAAATCGAGTTCTTCGGTGCTGACCTCATAATCACAACGGAGACTTTCGTGCGATTCGTTCATCAATTTGCCGAAAGCCGGCAGATCACCGTTTTGCAGCGCTTTGACAGCGCTCATGACGCGCAGATTTTCGGTCAGCACGTGCCGCGCGCGCTTTCGCAATCTTTCCGGTAAGGCGGCGGCTTTCATTTTAAATTCCGCCGAAGTGACATCGCGCAGAGAGGCGTGACCCAAAATGGCGGCGGCTTCTTCGCAATCGGCGCGGCGTTTGTTATATTCGCCGTCGGCGAGATCGTGTGTTTTTTTTGTGTTGCAGATAATGAATTGTGCCGAAAAAAGCGGGATCGGCGACCAGTTCAGCGAACGGCAATCAAGAAAAAGCGCATGATCGACAAGTCCGAAAACCGAGGCAAATTGATCCATAATCCCGCTGCGGACGCCGGCAAATTCGTTTTCGGCGATTTGTCCGATCTTTGCCAGATCCCATTTTTCGAGTTTGATCTTCGAGAGCGCGGCAAGCGCAAAAGCCGTCGAAATTCCGAGCGCGGCTGATGAACTGAGTCCCGCGCCGATCGGCAGGTCGCTCTCGATCAAAAGATTTGCGCCGCCGAGACGAAATCCTGATTTTTCCAAAACAAACGCGACGCCCTGCACATATTTCGCCCAAGTTGCTTTGATCTTCCCGTTCGGATCGTCGAGATCAAATTCCAATTCGCCTTCAAAATTGCGCGAGGCAACCCGGATTTTACGGTCGTCGCGGACGGAACCGGCGACATAGGTCGCCAAATCGATCGCGCACGGCATCACAAATCCTTCGTTATAATCGGTGTGTTCGCCGATCAGATTGACGCGTCCGGGCGCCCGAAAAATACGCGGATTTGCGCCGTATTTTTGCTTGAATTCCGATTTGAGTTTTTCGAGGTTCATCTGAGTTTTTAAGTTTCAAGATAATGAATTTCGCTTAAGTTTCGAAGCCTTTCGGCGGCGGATTCGGGCGTAATATCGCGCTGCGGACTGCCCAAAAGTTCGAATCCGACAAGGAATTTTTTGATCGTCGCCGAACGCAGCAGCGGCGGATAAAAATGTGCGTGAAAATGCGCGGACGGATGCGCTTTGCCGTCGGTCGGCTTTTGATGAAAACCCATCGAATACGGAAAAGACGTTAAAAAAAGATTGTCGTAGCGTGTCGTCATGCGTTTTAAGATTTCGGCAAATGCCGCTTTTTCGTTTTCATCAAATTCATCGATCGCGCCGCGATGATTTTTCCCGACGATCATCACTTCAAACGGGTAAACCGCCCAAAACGGCACGAGTGCGGCAAAAAATGCGTTTTCGCAAACGATTCGATCGCCCTGTTCTATTTCTATTTTGAGATAATCGCAAAGCAGACAAACGCCTTTTTTCTCGAAATAGGCGGCTTGCGAAACGAGTTCTTTGGCGCTTTCGTTCGGAACATTTTCGCTCGCCCAAATTTGTCCGTGCGGATGCGGATTGCTGCTGCCCATCATCTCGCCGCGATTTTCAAAAATCTGGACGTGATCGATAAATTCGACATTTCCCAGTTCGGCGTATTGCCGCGCCCATTCATCGACGACCTTTTTGACGTCTTCAGCGTTCATTTGCGAAAGCGTCAGGGAGTGATTCGGCGAGAAACATAAAACGCGGCAAATTCCGCGTTCGCTCTGCGCGATCAGCAAATCGTTTTCATTAAAATTTCCCGCCGGAATGTCCTTCTGCAAAGCCGCGAAATCGTTTTCAAAAACAAAAACGTCTTTGTAATCGGGATTGACACTTTCGCCGACGCGTTTATTGGTCGGGCAAAGATAGCAATCCGCATCATAGGCGGGCGAAGCCGTCCGGTTGGCATTTTCGATTTGTCCCTGCCACGGTCGCTTTGTGCGGTGCGGCGAAACGATCAGCCATTCGCGCGTCAATGGATTGAACCGGCGGTGCGGATGTTCTTTTAGATCAAACATTTATTATCTTTTTCCCTTTGTCGGATCGTCCCAATCGTCGGTCCGAAACGGCGACGCGGACAAGCCCGAATCGTTGGTCAAATTCGGATGTTTCGGATTGCTGTTAAACGCATAGCGGACGGCGAGCGGCGCGGAAACGTTCGGCGCGGAAACCTCGATTTTGGTTTTCCCGACGATCTTCGCCGTCGCCCAAACGAATTTTTTATCCATTCCGGCGATCGCAAATTCGTCGAGTTTTTCGCCGTCCTTTATTTTCAAACCGCTTCCGACCTCATCGAAGGTCAGAATGATTTTCGAGCCTTTGATCTCGGCTTTCTTAAGCTTCGGCGCGGCGGTCAATTTTCTGCCGTAAACGTCCTTCAAAGCCCAGACCGCCATTCTCCTTCCGACATCGAATTTATTTTTCGGGTGAATATCGTTTGCTTCGCCGATGTCGATCGTCACGATCAAGCCCGTATTCGGAGTATTTTCAGCCGTTTTGCGCTCGGCTTCGCGGATAAAGCTCCACGGCGCGTCTTCTGGTTCGGGCTTGATCGAACGGTAATTCGGGAGCTGAACGATCCCGAACGGAAAATTACCGGCGCCCCAACGCTCACGCCACGCGCGAATCATGACGGGCAGCAGAATGTTATATTGCTCGGCGCGCGCTTCGTTCGATTCGCCTTGATACCAGATCGCCCCGCGAATCGCAAAAGGCATCACCGGTTCGATCATTCCGTCGTAAATCGAAGACGCGATGCGATAATCGCGCAGAGC
>JBBQOA010000590.1:0-3001 GCA_038330465.1 Pyrinomonadales bacterium | reverse complement strand
AAACTGTAATCAAAAGTGCCGTCCGGATTCAGCCGCGCAACATATTTAACGACTCCGTTTTCAGTCTTTTCGAGGATTCGCCCGCCGATCAAAATCTTGCCGTCGGGCAAAATATCGATCGAATTGATCGCGCCCTGCGCGACAAACGTATAATTAAAGGTCGGATCAATACTGCCGTCGGCGTTCAAACGGGTAATTTTGAATAATTCGTAAAGGTCCTGAATATACCGCGAACTGTAAACGATCTTGCCGTCGGGTTGCCTTTCAAATGCGTCAACTCTGACAATCGGCGCAGTAAACGACGGATCGCGCTGTCCGTTCGGCAAAAAACGCCAAAGCGGAGTTGCCGCGCCGAGATTTGGTCCAAATCTGCCCTTTGCGAGAATCTTGCCGTCCGGCAGAAAACGTAAAACCGGCGCGTCGCCGCCCGGCGGAAAGATCGGAACGGGCGCAAATAAAAAATCGATCTGCCCGTCGCCGGCTAAATTGTTTTGCGCCGAAATGTTTTGCCCGCCGCAAATTATCGAAATTATCAAAAATGCGAAAATAAAAAATCTTTTGTCAGTCATAAAACGCGATCATCAGTTTCGGTTTGAGAACTTGTTAAGTGAAACAGATTTAATTCGGGGCAATGTTTCTTTTGTCATTAACAATTGTAAAGAAGTTTCAATCGTAAAGGAATTTCAGATAAGAATTTCGCTTTGATAAAATTTGATGATCGCGCAAAATTTGAACACGGCGTGTGAAATAATCGTAAGGACGCTTTTAACTTACATGAAGGAGTAGTTTATGTTTTGTCCGAATTGCGGGGAAAAGGAAAATAATTTGGTGCAGTTTTGCCGTTTGTGCGGAGCCAATCTCGGCGTCGTTCGCGACAGTCTGACGGAATCGGACAATTACACGGCTTCGGCGATCAATGCGCGCGAAGAGATTGCGCGGGCGGCGGCGGAAAAGATCAAAACGGGCGAATGGTGGCAGGTCGGCGCGCTTGTTCCGGAAGTCGAAAAACTTTTCGAGACTCCGCAGGCAAAAAGCTTGCGCCGCCAAAATCAAATCGGAGAGCAGCGTCTCAGCCGTCTGCGCGGCGGCACGATCACCGCGTCAGTCGGTTTCGGTTTGATTCTACTGTTTCTGATCGCGGGTTTGAGCGACGCGAAATTTTTCGGACTGATCGGACCGAGCCTGCTGGTTTTTATGATCGGTTTCGGAATCGTCATCAACGGATTATTTTTTACGGTTCCGAAGGCTCTCAAGGGCGCGAATTCGCCGGAAGAAAATTCCGACAAAGCAAGTTTTGAATTAAACGGGAATCCCGAACCGCAAAATCTCGTGATGCCGCGCCAAAAGTCGTTTCAGCATCTTTCGGTCGTCGAAAACACGACGCGAAATCTTGCCGAAAGCGAAAAAAGAGAGACGAACAAGATCGACCGGCAATAGACATCTTTCCAAAATAGTTTTTTTAACGCCAAGGCGCCAAGTTACCAAGCCCGCAAAAAGGTTTTGAAAAGAAATCCTTCGGTTGAATTTATGAAAAACACTTCAAATTTCAAGCGAGTTTGGCTAAACTTTGCGCCTTACAGTGATCGCGGCGAAAATAGTGAACTGAATCTTTACGGCTCGGGTAATTCGGACGCATTCGCATCCTTGGGCGGATTTTTGGGAACGCGGCGGCGTAATTTCGGCGGCGCGCCGAATTCATCGTCATAATTTGATTCGATCGCAACCGTCGGATTATCGTTCGTTTTTTGCGGCAGATCTTTGTAGAATTTGGCTTTCTTCAAGAAATTTGCGATTGCCTCGTCTCTTTTGAATTCGCGCAAATTTGGTTCAAGTTCTTTCCATTTATCCTTCCATAATTGCGGGACTTTTGAATATCGGATCGCTTCGGGCGTTTCTTCGTCGACGACGCTCAGCAGCCAAAAAGCTCTTCGTTCAAGTTCGACGTTCGGCAGATTGACACCTTTGTCCGACAATTGCCGGAAATCATAAACGTGCCGTAGTTCGTGCAGAAAAACGTGATAAAACCATTTTTTATCTTCGACGTCCGTTTTCAAAAAGATGCAGGCGGAAAAGACATACAGACTTTTGCCGGGTGGAAACGATTCGGTCATCGCGAGCATTTCGGGCGGCGTTCCGGCGGGCATCTTCGCAAAAAAGACGTCTTTTTGCGCAAAGGTCGCCCAGATTTCCGACAGATCGGCGTTTAATTGAGCCGACCATTTACCATTATTCAATCTTCCGAGAACTTCTTCGATGCCCTGACAGATCGCCAGTTGCCGCTTGGAATCCAAATCAGCGGAAAATCTCTTGCGGTCGAGATTGGCGACACGGCAACCCGAATTTCGGTCGATCAACAGCGGATTGCCGCCGAATGCTCCGGCGGCACTGATGATTTGAAAACCAAACAGAAAAAAGACAAGCGTCAGAAAAACTCTTGGGACAGTAAACATATTAAAAATACCTGCGGATGCAATTGGGTTTAAAGATCATCAGACCACATTTAATATATCGGCGAAATGTCGGAAAACTTGATGGTCGGAAGGGTTTTGCGGCGGCGATCAAAAAAAACGAAAAAAGGCTTCGCTGAAATTTCAACGAAGCCTTTTCCGATTCTCAGGGGACGAAAATATTCGGCAGCAGTTGGTCGCCCGCCGCGCCGAAGACTCTGTAAAAGTATGCGCCGCCCGCGCTCGCGCACTGAACTTTCTACTGTCGCCAACTTCGTTGGCTAAAAATAAATTTCAGCAACCAAAAAGGACTTTAAAACGCCCTCAAATTTCATCCGCCAACCCGCCCACGCCGTAAACTATATGCGCCTGAGGCGAAAAGTAGTTTGCCGTAGATAAAATTTATTGCTATCGAACTCTTGCATATCGTCCAGGACGCTTTCATTACTTCAGATTGACTTTAGTTGATAATTTGCAAATTTCGCCATAACATCAATGGCATTAATTAGCTGATCAAAAATTAGACATCGATGACTTATAGAAAAATACATGAC
>JBBQOA010000589.1:0-3004 GCA_038330465.1 Pyrinomonadales bacterium | reverse complement strand
GATCGAGAACGAACCGAACCACGAATGATGGCGCGTCACCGCGTCGTATTTCGAAGCCGCGACAAAACGTTTGGCTTTGTAATCGAACGACATATTTTTATTTGAAACCGGAAGATTATTAACGATCGGTTCGATCAAATTATTTCTCAAAACACGCGGAACTTTCCCGTAAATATTCGCCACCTTGTGCGCGAAATACATCGGATAACCCGCAAAAAGTTCGTCGCCGCCGTCACCGCCGAGCGCGACCGTGACGTGTTTGCGGACAAACCGCGCGAGCAAAAAAGTCGGGATCAGCGAACCGTCCGAGAGCGGTTCGTCGAGCCACGTGCCGATTTCCGAGATCAGATCCGCCGCTTTTGCAACGCTCAGTTTTTCTTCGTAATGTTCCGTATTTAAATGCCGCGCGACCTGCCGCGCAAACTTCGATTCGTCAAACGAATCTTCTTCAAAACCGATCGAAAACGTCTTGACTTTTTCGGTCGAAAACTGCGTTGCGAAAGCCGCGACGGTCGAAGAATCAACGCCGCCCGAAAGTAGAATTCCGAGCGGAACGTCCGCGACGAGCCGCATCCGCACGGAATCGGCAAGCAATTCGCGCAATTCATCGGCGGCTTTTTCGATCGATGGCGTGCTGCCGTTTTTGTGCCACGTTAAATTCCAATAGCGGCGCGTTTTGATCTCGCATTTTTCGACGGTTAAAAAATGCGCCGCCGGAAGTTTTGAAATTCCCTTATAGATCGAATTCGGCGCGGGAACATAATCGAACGAAAGAAATGAGCGCAAAGCGTCCAAATTTATTTCCGGTTTGACCGACGGATTCGCGAGCAAAACCTTCGGCTCGGACGCAAAGATCAATTTATTATCAAAAACGCCGTAATAAAGCGGTTTTTCGCCGAATTTATCGCGCGCGATCAGAAGTTTTTGTTTGCGTTTATCCCACAAGGCAAAAGCAAACATTCCATTAATTTCATCGAGCATCGCTTCGCCGTATTCTTCGTACAAGTGCGGCAAAATTTCGGTGTCGGTCTGCGTTTCAAATTTATGCCCGCGTTTTTCTAGCGAAGCGCGAATTTCGCGGAAATTATAAAGCTCTCCGTTCATCACGACAACGACGGATTTATCTTCGTTATAAACAGGCTGTTCGCCCGTGTGCAGATCAATGATCGAAAGCCTTCGCATCCCGAGCGCAACCGTTTCATCAAGCCACAAACCTTCCGAATCCGGTCCGCGATGCTTCATTCGCTCACACATCGCGTGCAAAACAGCTTGACCATTTTGTGAAGATTTATTTTCTAAATTTATCCAACCTGCTATTCCGCACATAAACAATTAAAGAGAAAGTTCTTGCTTTTTCTCTTTGATAATTTCAACTGTATTTTTTAATGAATTAGAGCAAAAACATCGCGCATCAAGATGTAATTCAATAAATCTATGCAATTCTTTTGCTTTGTTTTTTATTTGATTTATTTGAGCAGAATCAAGTTGAAGCAAATCAATTTCGTCTTTATGAGTTACGAATAAACTCATATTATTTGAATCTCTAAAGGTATTTCCAAGATTTTTCTCTTCATTTTGCGATGCTTCCCCAACTGCTACTTTATAGGGACGTTCATCAGATTTAGTAACCGAATGGCTAATTTTTTCACCTTCTTTTAATTTATTTAAATTTTCATCACCAATAATCTCCAATAGTTGAGTTGAAAGATTTGCTAAACTTTCAGGCGAAGGTTTTGCTGAAAAGTCTATTTTCTCAACAATTTTTCTTTGGTCATCTGAAAGAAGAGGCGATAAATTAGATAATAATTCGGATGTAAAATTTACATACTTTTCGGCAGTTTCTTCATTTGAGTAATCTTTGTCCTGTTCAAAGCCGATTGAAGATAAAAAAGGAGTAAGACTTTGTTGAATTTTTTCCTCTTTATCTGAATTATGTTTTATTTTAGCTAAAATTGACCTACTTTCTGCTTGAGTCTGTATATCAAAAACTGATTTGAGAAAATTAGCTAAGGAGTTTCTCGCATTACCATCAAGAAGTAAAACATCCCAACATGAAATATCAGAAGTTAAAGATTCTTCAATAATACTATTTGAAATTCTGTAAGGCTCAATTTCAAAATTAGATATTCTACTTACAAGAATCTTATCTTTTTCAGGTTTAGTGTAGTTCGATAGTAATTCTAAAATTACTTGACCCGAAAGAACGTGGCGAACTTTCAAAGTATTCAATGCTGATATTATTTCGGTAGCTTCTTCGTCAGTTGCATTTGCAAGCCAAACATAAAAATATGTATCAAAATAAACTGTTAAGTATTTACTCATTTTTCTGAATCAAATCCAATCTTCTCGCGAACGGCGTAAATCGTTTTGTCCTGCGATTCGTGATAGGTTCTGACGAGCATTTCGGCGAGCAGTCCCATTAAAAAAAACTGCATCGAGATCGCTAATAAAACGATCGCGATGACGGGCAGCGGCGTTAGGATGAACGAAACGCCGCTGATAAATTTGAGATAAAAAGCCCAGAGTCCGGCGAAGATCGAAAGAAAAAAAGCGATCGCGCCAAACGAACCAAAGACGTAAATCGGTTTCGTGTGATATTCCGCCATAAATTTGATCGTCATCAGATCAAAAACGACCTTGACGGTGCGCGAAATTCCGTATTTCGATTTGCCGCTCGTGCGCGCGTGGTGATCGACCGGGATCTCGGTCACCCGTGCGCCTGCCCAAGAAGCGTAAATCGGTATAAAGCGGTGCATCTCGCCGTAGAGCCGCACGTCCTGAATGACTTCGCGGCGGTAGGCTTTCAGTGAACAGCCGTAATCGTGGAGCGGAACGCCGCCGATCCACGAAATTACCTTGTTGGCGATCTTTGACGGCAGCTTGCGCGAAATGAGTTTGTCCTGACGATTTTTACGCCAGCCTGAAACGACGTCGTAGCCTTCGTCGAGTTTTTCCAGAAGCCGCGCAATGTCTTTCGGATCGTTTTGCAGATCGGCGTCCATCG
>JBBQOA010000588.1:0-3008 GCA_038330465.1 Pyrinomonadales bacterium | reverse complement strand
GATCCGACGACGGTCGTCGGCGGCGTGGTTGATACGCTCGGCTCGAACGCCAAGCTCGGTGCGAGCGATTGGTTCGTGACCGAAGCCGATGAATCAGACCGTTCATTCCTGATGCTTTACCCGACGATCGCGGTCGTCACGAATATTGATAAAGAACATATGGAATCCTATAAAGGGATGGACGATGTCGTTCAATGCTTTACGGATTTCGTCAATAAAGTTCCGTTTTACGGCGCGTGTGTTTTGTGTCTCGATGATCCGAATGTGCAGCTCATCATTCCGCGCATCAAACGCCGCCGCGTCACTTACGGAATGACCGCGCAAGCCGACGTGTCGGCGCAGGAAATTCGCTACAACGAAAATTTCGGAACCTCGTTCAAGGTCTTGAGAGGCGCCGAAGTGCTCGGCGAAATAAATTTGCCGGTGCCGGGAAAACATAATATTTACAACGCTTTGGCGGCAACAGCAGTCTCATTGGAATTAGAAGTTCCGTTTGAAAAGATCGCCGGAGCCTTTGCCGATTTCAAAAACGCCAACCGCCGTTTTCAGTTCAAAGGCGAAGCCCAAGGGATTTCGGTCGTGGACGATTACGGACATCATCCGACCGAAATTCTGGCGACGCTGTCGGCGGCAAAGAACGGTTCGGGCGGACGCCGCACGGTCGTTGTTTTTCAGCCGCACCGCTTTTCGCGGACGAAGGAATTGATGAACGAATTCGCGCTTTGCTTTAACAACGCCGACGTGCTTTTCGTGACCGATATTTACGCCGCGAACGAGCAGCCGATCGAAGGCATCACGGCGGAGATTATGACGGAAAACATCAAGCAATACGGACATAAAAATGCGCAGTATGTCGGCGATGTCGAAAGCGCGGCGGAAAAGGTCATTCCATATTTACAAACGGGCGATCTGGTCATCACGCTCGGCGCGGGAAGCATCACGCGGCTTTCCGATGAAATTTTGGAGAAGTTGAAAAATAATTAAACCGCTAAAGACGCTGAAGGCGCGGAGAAAATGCGTCAGGAAGTGAAATTAAAAAGCTCTCTGCATCCCGGCGGTGAAAAAAAATTATGGCAACACGAACACGCAAAACAACGATAAAGAACAAAGCCGCCGCCGCGCCGAAACGCCGCCGTCCGGCGCGACCGGCAACGCGGCGGATAGCTAAATCGAGCGGAAATTTCGCAAATTTCTTTGTGCCGTTATTTTTGATCTTCTGCATTTTGTTCTGCCTCGGATTTTTAGGCTTTATGGGTTATCGAACCGTCACGGCTTCCGAGTTTTTCGATGTCAAAAAGATCGATGTGCGCGGCGCCGTCCACGCTTCAAAAAGCGACATCGAAAAGATCGTCTCGAGTCAGACCGAACGATTGGGCGTCTGGAATTCGGATTTGAAGGATATTAAGGACCGGGTCGAACGTCTCGATTTTGTTAAATCGGCGTCGGTTTCGCGCGTTTTGCCCGACGGCGTCCGCGTCAATATCGTTGAACGTGTGCCGAAAGCGATCGTTCGTCTCGGCGGCGGCGATTTTTGGGCGGACGAAGAAGGCGTAATTCTCGCGTCGGTCGGTAAAAACGAGGAACGTCCGCCGTTTGCGCTGCGCGGTTGGGACGAATCGAAAACCGAAAAAGCCGTCAAAGAAAATCAACTGCGTGTGAAAATGTTTCAGAAAATGCTCGATGAATGGAAAACATTCGATCTTGCCAAACGTGTCAAAGAAGTGAATCTGACGAATTTGGATGAGCCGCGGGCAAGTATCGAAGATTCGGGAGTAAATGTTTTTATTGATTTAGGAAAGGAAGATTTCGGCAAACATTTGCAAAAAGGTATCGAAGCGATTGCCGGGAAAGGCGTAACTTTTGAGGGCATCGATTTGGTCGGGCAAAATATGATTCTCGTGCCGCGCTCAAATAACTAAACTTTAGAGAATTTAATTGGTTTAACTTGATGATAAATCGTGAAATACATGCAGTCGGATTAGACATCGGCACCAGCAAAGTGCGGTGCGTGATCGGCGAACCATCGGAGAACGGTTTGATGAATATCGTCGGGATGGGACAGGCGGAATCGCGTGGTTTAAGACGCGGCATCGTGACAACGACCGACGCCGTTGCCGACTCGGTCAAACGCGCGATCGAAGAAGCCGAACGGGTCAGCGGTCTCGAGATCCAAATGGTCACCGTCAATCTTTCGGGCGAGCATCTGCAGGGCGAAAATAAAGGCGGCGTCGTCGCGGTCGCCGGCGCCGGACGCGAAATTACCGAAGAAGATATGGCGCGCGCCGTCGAATCGGCAAGCGCGATGTCGCTGCCGGCAGGTTGGGAGATCATCGATCATCTGCCACAGGAATTTATTATCGACGGGCAGGACGGCATCACCGAACCGGTCGGGATGCGCGGCTCGCGGCTCGAAAGCCGTGTCCATATCGTGATCAGTCCGAGCGCGGGCAAACAAAACATTGTCAAAGCGATCCATCGCGCCGGACTCGAGGTCGAAAATATGATTCTCGAACCGCTCGCGGCAGCCGAAAGCACGCTCACCGATGATGATAAAGAATACGGCTGCGCCCTGATCAATATGGGCGCGGAATTGACGAGTCTGATGATCTTCGGGCGCGGCGCCGTTCAGCATACGAAGGTCTTTCCGTTCGGCGGAATGCATTTTACAAAGGACATCGCGGTCGGGTTGCGGGTTTCGATCCCCGAAGCGAATAAGATCAAACATAGTTACGGCTGCGTCGCGGGATTTTTGATCGACGAGGAAGAACGTCAGGAAATTATCGAGATCACGCCGGTCGGACGCAATGAAACACGCGGTTTGTCGAAAGAAATTTTGTGCGACATCATGCAGCCGCGCGCGATCGAACTGCTTCAGCATCTCGCGCATGAGGTCAATCAAAACGGCGCCCAAATTTCGAGCGGCGTGGTTTTAACCGGCGGCGGTTCACAAATTCGCGGAATGGTCGAAGTTGCCGAACAGGTCTTTGACGCGCCGACGCGGCTCGGTT
>JBBQOA010000587.1:0-3012 GCA_038330465.1 Pyrinomonadales bacterium | reverse complement strand
ATTTCGCGGGTCGTCAACCGCAAATACGCCCACACACCGCAGGGCGTCATCGAACTTCGCAGATTTTTCAGCGAGGGAATGTTAAATGAAGACGGTGAAGAGGTTTCGACCCGGATTCTAAAACTCAGAATTAAAAAAATGATTGAGGATGAAGACACCAAGAAACCTCTGACCGATGACGAAATAGCAAAAATTTTGATCAAGGAAGGCGTTAAACTTTCACGCCGAACGGTCGCAAAATACCGCGACCAAATGCAGATTCCCGGATCGCGGGAACGCAAAACAGTTATTTGATTTGAGGTTGCAGGTTTGGGATTTATTTTCTTAAATGACGAAAAGACCTTTCGCGTGTTAAAAACAGCAATCGCAAACCAGCAATTCTAAATCAAAAGGGTTCTTTGATTTTTTACCCAAACAGGAGGGGACTAATATGAAATTTGAATATACAGGCAGACATCTTGAAGTAACTCCGGCACTTCGTTCTCATGTCGAAGAACATTTTGAGCGGCTCAGACATCTATTTGACGGCAAAACAATTAACGCGCACGTCATTATTGAAGTTGAAAAAGGCAGACATCGTTCGGAAATGATCGTTAAATGGCGAAATGATGTTCTGACCGCAAATTCAACTTTGACAGATATGTATCAATCGCTTTCAAAAACGATCGATAAAATCGAAAAACAAGCCCTAAAAATAAAAAACAAAATTATCGACAAACATCATAAGGCGCAAAAAGTAACATCAGTTGCGAGATTGGTTGACGAGATCAAACCTGAGCCGGCAACACCGAAAATAGTCAGCGCAAGACGCTATGCGGTCAAACCGATGACCGCCGAAGAAGCTGTTTTTCGGCTCAATGACGAAGAAAATCAATTTCTGGTGTTTAGAAATGCCGAAGATGAAAAACTTTCGGTTATTTACCGACGCAAAGATGGAAATTATGGATTGATTCAGCCTTAATTTAGTATTTAAGTCTTTAGTCTTTTGTTTTGAGGTATTTTCGGTCCGAAAGACTAAAGACATATTTGATGCGAAACGAAAACCCGAAAATCAGTATTGCCGAGTTTGTCCAACGCATTCCGGCGGATCTTCAAATCGAAGTAATAGCCGGCAGAGGCGGTTTACCAAAACGCGAAATAAATTCAGCGCGAATTCAAAAACTTGGTCTGGCACTGGCAGGTTTTGCGCACTACATTCACACCGGACGGATTCAGATTATCGGACAAAGCGAGATTTGGTATCTCTCGCAACTCGAGAGTGAAAAAAAAACCGAGGCGATAAAAAATCTCGATCTGGATAAAATCAGCTGTATCTTGATAACCAAAGGGCTTGAACCCCCGATCGAACTCAGCAATCTGGCAGATGATAATAATTTGCCGCTTTTACGGACCAATTTAATAAGTTCAGGCGCAATAAATCAGGTCACAACTTTTTTACAAGAAGTTTTAGCGCCACAAATTACGCTTCACGGCGTTTTGATGGGAATGTTCGGGATCGGCGTACTTATTTTGGGCAATTCGGGAATCGGCAAATCAGAATGCGCCTTGGATCTGATAACCCGCGGACATTATTTGATTGCCGACGATTCTGTTTTGATAAAAAAGGTCGGCGAAAAACTCGAAGGGAAATCGCCCGAACTGATTCAGGATTATTTAGAAATCCACGGACTCGGTATAATCAATATCCGCGAACTTTTCGGTGTTTCGGCGATCGGAAAGGGAAGTCAGATTGAAATTTGTATCGAACTCAAAAATTGGAATGAATTCGAGGAAATTGACCGATTAGGAATAAAAATGAATAATGAAGAGGTTTTCGGATTGAAAATCCCAAAATTTGTTTTACCCGTCAGTTCCGGCAGAAACCTTTCAACTCTGGTCGAAACTGCGGTTCGCCTCCATCTTTTAAGGGCGGCAGGTTTTGATGGGGCACAAAATTTAATTGATAAACATAAAACTTTAGTCAGCGGAAATTAAAAATATTTTCATGTCTCAAGAAAAAACTGAAAAAAAAAATCTTCCGAAATTTTTAATAATTACCGGTTTGAGCGGTTCGGGAATGTCATCTGCGACCAACGCTTTTGAGGATCTAGGCTATTTTTGTGTTGATAATTTGCCGATTACAATGCTTTCGACGTTTGCGCAGTTGTTGCTTCCAAACGCCGAAGAAATTATTGCCATCGAAAAAGCCGCGCTGGTCATAAACATCAGAGAGCGACATTTTCTATCTGATTTTCCCAACGAATTAAAAAAAATAAAAAAGAAAAAGCTTCAGCCCTTTGTTTTATTCTTCGAGGCTTCCGATAAAGTTTTGCAGCGTCGTTTTTCGGAAACGCGTCGTCCTCATCCGGCTGATAACGGCAAAGGATTGATCTCAGCAATTCGCGACGAAAAAAAAGAGATGGAGAATGTTCGAAATTTAGCGGATCTGATCATTGATTCTTCCGAACATACGGTTCATACGCTGCGTCGTTTATTGGTTCAAAAATTCGGTCATCGCGAAGAAGGCAACCCGCTCCATGTTCAAATTTTGAGTTTTGGACATAAATACGGCGTACCGAATCAGGTTGATCTGCTATTTGACGTGCGGCATTTGCCAAATCCATATTTTGAAAAAGGATTGCGCGATTTGCCGGGCTCGGATAAAAAAGTTTCAAGCTTTTTGGATAAACAGCCTGAAGTTGGCGAAACCATCCGAAGATTTACCGATCTGCTGCAATATCTACTACCGCTTTATAAAGGGGAAGGGAAATCTTATCTGACGATCGGCGTCGGCTGCACGGGCGGACGACATCGCTCGGTAATGGTTGCGAACCGTTTGGGAAAAGCTTTAAAAGGCGACGGATTGGAAATTTCGGTCCTGCATCGTGACGTTCAGAAATAAATCTTATGGGAACTGAAAAGAAAAAAATCGGCGGAGTAATCGTTTCCCACGGGCAAGTTGCCAATGAATTACTGGCTGCGGCGGAAACCGTGGTCGGTGAACTGCGACATATTACAGCGGTTTCGATCGGC
>JBBQOA010000586.1:0-3018 GCA_038330465.1 Pyrinomonadales bacterium | reverse complement strand
GGTAAAAGGGTAAAAGTTATTGTCAAAATATAACTGAAACTTTTTCACTTTTAACCTTTTGACCTTCACACCTCGCTCGACATAATTTGTTCGAGCATCTCATCTTTTTGTTTGCGGCGGTCGGTGATCGAAGGTTCTTTTTTGCGTGGTTCGTCGGCAAACTTCGGCGGTTGAGCAAACGGATCGATCTGCATCGGCAAGCCTGATTGCGAAAGATTATGCGAGATCACGCCGCTTAAAAGCTCTTGTTCAAATTTGGAAATATCGACAAATTTCGCGCCGATGCCGTTATCTTCAAACTTGTAAAGCACCTTGCACGCGACCGGCAGCCAGTTTTTATTCGGTAATTGGATTTCCAGACGGAAAACTTCGCCCGTCAGAATATTTTCGTCCCATTCGAGAAGACATCCGCCGACGCTGATTTGATGAAGCAGAACTTCCTGTTTTTCGCCAAATTTATTGTAGCGAATGGCGGGAAGATCAAGCGAAAATCTGATATGTTGTCTTTGACTTAGTGACATTAAAAGTTTTGGTTGGACTCATCTGCAAGAATTTTTTTCTTGCCATTCAACATTTTACCCGCTTCAATCGGGTTTAAGCAACAGTTTTCTTCAAACTTTTCTAAAATCGGTTAAAATTCCGTTATGAATTTTCAAAATCTTCTGATAATTTATCTTGCCTGCCTCGCGCTCGAACTCTTTGCGAACCTGACCGGCAATTTACAATTGCAGTATTTCTCAAAGCCTTCGCTGATGCTGATTTTGATGTTTTATTACGAGTTCAACTCAAAAAAGCTTGCTTCGGAAAAAGGTTTGATCATCTTCGCACTCGCTTTTTCGTGGCTCGGAGATGTGATTTTGCTGCTCGACAAACAATTCGGGACGTTATTTATTTACGGCTTGACCGCCTTTTTGATCGCGCATATTTTTTACATTTTTTATTTTTGGAAAATCAGAAAGTTCAACCAGATCGTCAAATTGCCGAATGCTTTAGTCTTCGTCGGCATTGCGGCTTATGTTATCACACTTTTCCTGATCGTCGCGCCGAACGTCAAAAACCTGCTCATTCCGGTCGCCGTTTACGCGCTGGTCATATCGCTAATGTTCGCGGCTAGCGTGACCGCTTTCGATCTTTCCAGACAAACTTTCGGAAAGATCTGCGTCGCCGGAACTTTTTTCTTTCTCGTTTCAGATTCGATCCTCGCGATCAATCGTTTTGTCGCGCCGCTGACCTTCGCGCCCGTCCTGATCATGCTGACCTACGCGCTTGCCCAGCTTTTGATCACGGAAGGAAGTTTGCGGAATTTACGGGAGATCGATTAAAACGCCGGTTTGCCAAAACGCAAAGACGCCGAGAATTTTTTTAGATTCTCTCTGCGTCTTTGCGCTTTTGCGTTAAATATTTAACGA
Organism: Pyrinomonadales bacterium; assembly: GCA_038330465.1. GTDB lineage: Bacteria > Acidobacteriota > Blastocatellia > Pyrinomonadales > Pyrinomonadaceae > JAFDVJ01. The sequence goes on along the minus strand of JBBQOA010000586.1, from coordinate 1,609 downwards.
ACTAGCTGTTCGCGGCTTCGGTTTTCGTGCAGACTTCGCCGAACGCGTTGACGAGTTCCTGCGCGATCATCAGCGGATGCCGACCTTCGAGGTCCTTGCGTTCGAACATTTTGACGAGTTTGCCGTCTTTCAAAAAACCGATCGCCGGCGACGACGGCTGATAGCCTTCAAAATAATTGCGGGCAACATCGGTCGCGTCAATATCGGCACCGGCGAAAACCGTGATCGCTTTGTCGGGTTTGACTTCCGAATTGTCGAGCGCCATCGCGATGCCGGGACGAACGCCGCCGGCGGCGCATCCGCAAACCGAATTGACGATGACCATCACGGTTCCGCTTGTATTCTCAACTGCTTCGATCACCGCTTCGGGTGTTTTTGTTTCTTCGATCCCGAGCTGCGCCAGTTCCTGACGCATTCCGTGAATCATAATTTCCGGGTATGGCATAATATTTTTCCTCTATAATTTCAAATTAAAACTCGTCAAACTTCATATTTTAGAAACTTGACCTTTTTTTCAAGTATTGAATTTTGCGCTGGTTTAGTCAAGCTAGATATTAAAACATCAAGAAACACTTTGCATCGCGGCGGGAAATCAGCCTACGGCAAAATCGTGATCTTCGCGCCGACCGGAATCGCCTCGAAAAGCTCTTTCATTTCTTCGTCTTTGAGCGCAAGACAGCCCTGCGTCCAGTCTTTTTCGGTGCCGCCGCCGTGAATGTAGATCTCGCCGCCGAGCTTTGTGTCTTGCGGCGGCATTTTCTTATCAAAGATCGCCTGAACGATCGCGTCGTGTTCGGCGGGCGAGATCAGATTCTCGCGCAAACCGCGCGCCGCATCGTCAATTGACGGATAACTGACGCCGAGCGAGAGATAAAAACGGCTTTGGTCATTCTTGGTAAAAACATAAAATTCGCCGAGCGGAGTTTTGCCGTCGCCCTCGATCTCCTTGTCGCCGGCGGGCGCGAAACCCAATGCCGTTTTGTAAGTTTTTACCAATTTTCCGCCGTCGTAAACCTCTAATTTTCGCTCATTTTTTTTGACGACGAGACGCGGATTTTCGAGTATCTGATGCAAAGTCATAAGTTGATTAAAGACAAAAAGGCTCAAAAGCAAAAATGATAAAACTGTAAATCCCAATAAAATTCTTTTCTTCATTCACTTTGCCTCATTACGTCTGAGCGGGAAATTGTTATTTTGCGGGCATCGTCGCCGTCGCCTTCGATTCTAACTCGAAAGGTCTTTTTGGGAAAATCAAAATCCCGCAGACGCTCGGACCATTCGATGATCGTGACGGCTTTTTTGTCTTCGAGAATTTCGGGCAGACCGACTGCCTGCGCCGCGTCCGCACGTTCGTCGATGCGCCACAGATCGATATGAAAAACATCGAATTTTTTGGTGCGGTAAAGATTGACAAGCGTAAAGCTCGGGCTCGTTACTTCGTCCACATCGAAATCAAGCGCCTCTAAAATCCCTTTCGTAAAGAGCGTTTTTCCCGCGCCAAGCCCGCCTGCGAGCAGGATCATCTCGCCACCACCAAGGGTTTCGCCGAGCTTTTCGCCGAGATCAAAGGTGTCCTGCGGCGTTTCGCACAAAAAATATTGACTCATTA
>JBBQOA010000585.1:0-3030 GCA_038330465.1 Pyrinomonadales bacterium | reverse complement strand
CGTCATCTCGGCGACATTTTTTGTCAATATCACGATCGGTTTGATCGGATTAACGATCATCTGTTTGTCGGCAAACTTTCTGGTCACGGATGTTTTTAAGATCGAACCTGATGCACAGTCGAAAACCGTCAACGCTTTGTATATTTCGGGTTTTATCATTTTCTTCACGATGCTCAATCAGGTTTTTATGGCGATCCTGCAAGGCATTCAGCGGTACGATGTTTATTCAAAGATCTTTAATGTTTATAATTTTTTCCTGATCGGCGGAAATTTATTGTTGGCGCTCAATGGGTTTAAGTTAAATGCCTTGCTCGGCTGGAATTTGTTGATCTCGATACCGGTCAGTTTTGTCATACTCCGAAACGTAAAAAAACTTTTACCCGAGTTTGGCATCAGTTTCACATTCAAACGCGAAACGCTCAAACTCGTCTTGAGTTACAGTTGGGGCGTCATCGCGTACCAAATTTTGGCAAATGTTCTGCTGCTTTTTGAAAGAAGCTGGATCACGCGCAATCTCGGAGCGGAAAGTCTGACGTTTTACGTTGTGCCGATGATGCTCGCCGTCTATATGCACGGATTTATTTCGAGTCTGATGATGGTGATCTTTCCGGTTGCCAGCGAGTTAAAAGATGATCGGGAAAAACTTCTCAGACTTTATTTAAAAGCGACCAAGATCGTCGCGCTCTTGGTCGTCTTTTTTTCATTGACATTGATCGTTGAAAGCAAGACATTTCTGACGCTTTGGATGAATTCGAACTTTGCGGAAAATTCTTCTAATTTGCTGATACTGCACACTTTAACATTCGGCATTTCGGCGATCGGGATCATTTCGTGGTATCTGACCGACGGCTTGGGTTACCCGAATTATAACTGTCTGATCTTTGTGGTATGCTTTATAATCAGTATTTCGGGGATGGTTTTGTTAACCAAAGATTACGGAAATATCGGAATTGCAGCGGCGCGTCTGGCGGGATTCGGGACGATTTTCTTCTCGGTATTTATTGTCGAACGTTGGTTTTTTAAACAAGTTCAGGTTAAATTTTGGGCAAAGTTGATCGGCAGTATGGCGATTTCGGCAGCCGCCGCCGGCTTTACCGAAAAACTTCTGATCGGGTATTTGCCGCTCAATTGGCTGGCTTTTATCATTTCAGTAATGTCCGGCGGGTTGGTTTACGGCTGCGTTTTGTTGGCGCTGGGTTTCATCACCGACGAAGAAAAACAAATATTTAGAAGATTGATCAAAAAAAATTCGGAATGAGTGAAAAATTTGAATTGGTGCAGCGGGTTGATTTCATTAGAAAATCGTGCGAGGGCAAAAAAGTCTTACACCTCGGCTGCACTAATTTTCCATATACCAAAGAATCGATCGATAACAAAATGCTGCTTCATTTTGAACTCGAAAAAGTTGCCGGCGAGCTTTTCGGATTTGATTTCGATCAGGAAGGGCTCGATATTCTAACAGCGGCGGGCGGGACAAATTTGTTTCGCGCCGATCTAGAGAAACTTTCTGAGGTCGATCTGTCGGAAACCTTCGATGTGATCATCGCCGGTGAAATGATCGAGCATCTCTCGAATCCGGGACTTTTTTTAGATGGCATCAAGCGTTTTATGAATCCGCAAACTGATCTCGTCATCACGACGATCAACGCCTATTGCGCGATGCGATTTATGATCTACGGCTTGCGCGGCAACGGCGGCAGAAACGAACCCGTCCATCCCGATCACGTTGCATATTATTCATACAAGACCTTGAGTCTGATTTTGGAACGGGAAAATTTAACGGTCAAAAAATTTTACTTTTACGACATCGGAAACGAACACCGACCTTTTAATCGGGGCATCTATAACCTGTTTAATGATATTTGTGTTAAAATTTCACCGCAACTTAGCGACGGAATAATTGCAGTCTGCGGTTTGAAGTAATGAAAATGGCTCAATTTAGAACCCAAAACCCGGCATTCTACCCTGATAAAAGAAAAGGGTTAATCTACCCGATCGCCATCTTATGGGGCTTGGTTTTGGTCTCAATTTTTGTATTATATATATTTGACGAAGGTCTAAGCGAATCTTTGAGCAAATATTATTTGCTGCCGTGGACATTTTTGACCGGCGCGGTGCTTTTGACTCCGAGTATTTATTTATTTTTCAAAAAGAAATTTGACCCGTTTCATCCGCTCGTTTTTCCGGTCTGGTCATATTTTTTCCCGGCATTTTTTGTCGGCGGATTGATTTTGACCTTTAACTTGTCGCAGCCCTATTATCTTGTTTTTGTACAGGATGAGCGGTATGAACTGCCGTTGACACTGGTTTTTGTGATGCTCGGGTTTGCCGGATTATCGCTCGGTTTTGCGCTTCCGGTCGGAAAAAAACTCGGCGAATACATTGCGCGTTGGCTGCCGATCTGGCAATGGAAACCCGAACAGGTAATGAAACCGGGCATTCTTTTGTTGGGAATCGGTCTGATCAATACGGTCGCGGCTTTCGGGATGGGCATCCTCGGGTTTCAAAAAGCCGAAGAAATCAATTCATACGACGGAATTATTTTCCTTTTGTCGCTGTTCTGGCTGGAAGCCAGTTTTTTATTGTGGCTTTGCATATTCAGAACCGAAAAAAAATTCAACATCAACCATTATTTGATAATCGCCTTGCTTTTACTGACCTCGCTGACAAAATCGGCATTTCAGGGGAATCGCGGCAGTTTGATTCAATTGTTTATTCTCATCGCTTTTGCGTTTATTTTTTCAGGTCGAAAAATCGAATTCAGACATAAAGTAATTTCCGGTATTTTATTAACTGTCGCCCTCATCTTCGGGATGATTTACGGAACCACTTTCCGAACCATCAAGATGACCGAGGAAAGAATGGGAATGGAAGAATACGCCGGAATTGTGTTGCAAACATTTGAAAAAGTGTCCGATCAGGATATTGGAACGATCCTTGAAAACGGCATTATGGCGATGGCTGAAAGATTCGAGTCGGTCAGTTCGCTCGCGGTCGTTGTCTCCAATTATGAAAAGCTCGGCACTTATG
>JBBQOA010000584.1:0-3035 GCA_038330465.1 Pyrinomonadales bacterium | reverse complement strand
TGGAAACCGCCAACAAGGTTGAATTGGCGATGCGCGAGATTTACGCGCCGAGCGGAATCGCGTTTAATACTTATGTCACGAAAATAAATTCCGAAGGCGTGAAAATAATAAAATAATTATGGACAAACTGGTTTTTCTTTTTGATGTTGACAACACATTACTCGATAATGACCGCGTCACGCGGGATGTTCACGCGTTTCTGGAAAAAGAGGTCGGCAGAGAGCGATGTGATCATTACTGGCAGATCTTCGAAGATCTGCGCCTCGAACTCGGTTACGCCGATTATCTCGGTGCATTACAGCGTTACCGCGTCGAATTTCCGTATGATTCGCATCTTCTCGCGGTTTCGACCTTTCTCGTTAATTATCATTTCGCCAACCGGCTTTTTCCGAATTCGCTCGATGTTTTAGAATATTGCAAACAATTCGGCAAAATCGTCATATTAACCGACGGCGACGTCGTTTTTCAGCCGCGCAAGATCGAGCGTTCGGGATTGTTGGAAGCGGTCGAATCGAATATATTGATCTATATTCACAAAGAACACGAACTCCGCGACGTCGAACGGCGTTATCCGGCGGAACATTATGTTGTGGTGGACGATAAACTGAGAATTCTGACGGCGATCAAAGAAATATGGGGAGAAAAAGTAACGACCATTTTCCCGCGCCAAGGTCATTACGCGACGGACGAAAAAGAAATTGCGAAATATCCCGCCGCCGATTTTACAATTGAAAGAATCGGTAATTTACTGGATTTCAGTGCAGAAAAGCTTACAAATGTCTGATGATGAGAATTTTAGACGATATTAAAATGATTCATAACTGGAAAAAAACGAAAGATTTTCTGTTGAACGCAAAGTCATTCGTTTCAGAAAATCCGTTGAATGAAGTCCAGATTCAAGTTTTAAAGGATTTCGATGAATTTCTTGAATATAATGAACTTGGTTTAGCCTATGACCAACTATTTTTTTATCTGACACAATTAATTTACCAATTGAATTTTGGAGAACAATGCTTTTAGCTGCAAACGAAATGCAACTTGAAGACAAAGCTAAAAGATGTAAATCATATTTGAATGACGAATAACTTTCTAAAAACATCTGATTTTTCACGCGCCACACTCGAAGAAATTATCGAGACGGCGCTGAAATTTAAAGGCGGCGCAATTGCCGAAAAGCCTTTGGCGGGAAAATCCGTCGCGCTCGTTTTTTTTAATCCTTCATTGAGAACACGCGCTTCGATGCAGGTCGGCATTTATGAGCTCGGCGGAAATTCGGTAATTTTAGAACCGGGCGGCACGTCGTGGACGCTCGAACACGCGGAAGGCGCGGTGATGGACGGAGGTAAAACCGAGCACTTGGCGGAATTTATCCGCGTTTTGGAAAGATATGTCGCGGCGATCGGCGTCCGAACGTTCGCGCATCTCGAAAATTGGGACGAAGACCGTGCTGACCCGATTCTCGCAGCGTTTGCGCGTTACTCGACAAAACCCGTCATCAATCTCGAATCGGCAATGCATCATCCGTGTCAGGCAATGGCGGATATGATGACGATCCGCGAAAAACTCGGGAAAAAGAAGAAAAAAGTTCTGCTGACGTGGGCGTGGCATCCGAAACCGCTGCCGATGGCGGTGCCGAACAGTTTCGCGCTTGCGGCGGCGCAATTCGGTCACGATCTGCGAATCTCTTTCCCTGAAGGCTACGAACTCGATGACGAACTTTTGACGGAAATCGAAAATCAGGCAAAGATGAACGGCGGAAGCCTTGAAATCGTCAATGACGTCCAAAAGGCTTTTGATGACACGGAAGTCGTTTACGCGAAATCATGGGGCAGCAAGAATTTTTACGGCGATCCGAGCGGCGAAATCGAGTTTCGTTCAAATCTTCGCACAGATTGGATCGTTGACGAAACGAAAATGGCTCGCACAAACGATGCGCTTTTTATGCATTGTCTGCCGGTGCGCCGCAACGTCGTCGTCACCGACGGCGTCATCGATTCGCCGAATTCGGTCGTTATTGACGAAGCCGAAAACCGTCTTCACGTTCAGAAAGCGATCATCGCGAAACTGATAAAATGATGTTTTTACAAATAGATCCAGACGTTCAGAAAATTGTAATTGTATTTTCCGCTTAAGTTTTTTGAAATGTAATGGACTTTATAAGCCTCCATGCATTCAAAAAGGGCGAGCGCGACGTGGTCGCCCATATCGTTTTTGCAATTAGCGATCTTCAGACCGAGTTCCCAACGCTTGAGGTCGGAATTTTTGTTCGTTTCAAATTTGTATCGGAAATTAAAATCCTGAAAGACGCATAATTCAAAATTCGGCGTATCGGCGACGGCGTCGTAAAACCGCAGATCTTTTAGTTTTGAAAATTCGCCCTCGATCGCGTCGATCAGTGCCTTATTTGCGCCGACGCTCGCCACTTTATTTTGGCTGCCTTTGAGCGCGGCTTTGGCGAGCCACAAGCTGCCTTCCGTCCAACGACTTTGGCTGTAACTGAATCCTTCGCTGCTGCATGCTTCAAATTTAAATCCGACCATTCCCATATTATTTGACCTCTTTTTTTAGGACATTTTTTTTCTCTGGTAATTAATGCAAAGATTTTCGGCAAAACCTATCATTCCTCAAAAAAGTATATTTATTTTCTAACTGTGATAGTTTTGAACAGATTTATTTGCATTCTATAATTGAGCACGCAAAAAACCGGCTCGATTTTGAAAATATTTTATTTGTTATTATTGGAGAACATTTATCAGGGAAACATTGGTATCAAATTCGTATTCAAGCACTATGCCGATCAAACAGCATCACAAAAACGGTTGTTGGGCAGCTTCTCTGGAATGGTGGTCAAAAGCAGTTTTGGGCAATCACGGCATCAAACAGGACGGTTTGCGCAAGGAAAAGTGACATCAAGACAAAATACAAATCAGATTCGGTCACGGGAACCATTTTTTCAACCGGCAATGCGGCTTATGGAACTTTGGAATCCGGCGAATTGATCTGGCTTTTAAGTCAAGCCCGCTGGGGAATGCAGG
>JBBQOA010000583.1:0-3042 GCA_038330465.1 Pyrinomonadales bacterium | reverse complement strand
CAAAATGACAAACGACGGCAATTGGTCAACCGCGAATTTCTTGAGCGTCAAAAGACCGTCCGAATCACGCAAAATCTTGACGCCGAGTTTGTTTTTGGCGGCAAATGATCTAAGTTCATCGTCACTCGCAAAATTCTTCGATTTTGTTGCCTGCGAATCGGTCGCAATGAAATAGATCACGACATCTGTGCCGGCGTATTTTTTCGCGAGCTTGTTGGTGATGATGACTTGATCTTTTGAGAGCGGCAGCCATGATGCGCCGATCGCTAAAACGACGATCTTGCCGTTTTGTCCGGTGACATTGATCTTGTCGCCGTCAAGCGAGGTCAAGGTTACATTTTGTGCCGAAGCCGCTAACGAAAAAGTGATCAAAAAACCGAAAATCGCTAATATTGATTTAATGTTTTTCATATATTTGCGGATCTCTAAATTATGAGATCCAATAGTATAGATGCAAGTTTGAGACCAATTTACTGTCTTCGGTTCAAAACGGTGTTGTCGATCAAACGAACATTTCCAAAACGCGCCGCAACTGCAATCAAGACAGCACTTTCGCCGATCTTGTCAACCGGTTCGAGCGTTTCGTTATCGACGACGACAATATAATCAATCATTGCGAGCGGTTCGGTTTCGATGGTTTTACGCACGATTTCCGCGAGAATTGCGGCATTTCGTTCGCCGTCGCGGACGGCAATCTTCGCTTCGCGCAGGGCTTTGTAAATGATCGAAGCCTTTTGTCGCTGTTCGTTCGAAAGGAGCGAATTTCGCGAAGACATCGCCAAACCGCTTTCTTCGCGGACGATTGGCAGGACGACGATTTCGGTGTCGAAACCGAGATCGGTCGTCAATCTTTTAATGACCGCGACCTGCTGCGCGTCCTTTTGTCCGAAAAACGCAAAATCGGGTCGGATCGTATTAAAAAGAATCGTCACGACCGTCGCGACGCCGCGAAAATGTCCGGGACGCGACGCGCCTTCGAGCGTTTCGGTCAGGTTTTCGACATACACATAGGTCGAAAATCCGGGCGGATAGATCTCTTCCGAAACCGGCGCGAAAACATAATCAGCTTGATATTCCGACAAAACGGCAGCGTCCGCCGTCAGATCGCGCGGATATTTGTCGAGATCTTTTTTGTCGTTAAACTGCGTCGGATTAACAAAGATCGAAACGATCACGATATCGCACATCTGCCGCGCCTCTTTGACAAGCGAGAGATGACCTTCGTGGAGCGCGCCCATCGTCGGGACAAATCCGACGGTTTTATTCTCGCGCCGGAGTTTCCGCGCGATCGATGACATTCTTTGTTTGCGGTTGATTATTTCCATTTATTCAATGATTGACGGCGATTCAAGTTTGTTTCGTCTGCTTTGATATTTTCTCATCATTACGAAAGACGGTAGAATTAAAGAAAGAATAAATAAACCGACAATAAAAAATTTATATTCTTCCTCTGCAATAAATGTATTGCGATACTCCGCGCAAAGGGTTTTTCCTTGATATTCAAACGTCGCTAAACATTCCGGCTCAAGAAAAAAATATCCGAATAATGTCAAACCTATCGCCAGAAACAGCGGAATGAAAAAAGCGAGTAACATTTGCTTTTTATTGCTCATTTCGTTTCGGCTCTCAAGTCAAAGTCGGGAAATTCGTTTCTTAGAATTTACAGAATTTGTTCTTTCAAAACAGCCGTATCTGCGGTTGCGGTTGTCCAGACGATTGGTTGATTAATGGCGAAATAGGCGTGAACCGCAAAGTTGCGGAAGCCGATAATTTCTTTCCATTCAACTTGCGGATAACGCTGTCACAGTTCCGCCGAAATACGGCTTGATGCTTCGCCGATCATCGAAAGTTTGTATAAAACCGCGCTTTGAACTAAATTATTTGCCGCAAAATCATCTTCGCCGAGATTCGCCAGAAAACTTTCAATCGAATTTATCGCTTCAATTATGTCCAGCAAATAAAGCTTTTCATCCCGCATAAATAATCTCCGCTTCGGCTAAAACCCGCTGACGGATAATCGGCTTCAAGCCTTCTTTCGGTACCAGATCAACCTTTGTGCGGACGATTTCCTCTAATTCCGATTGAATCTTTCCGAGTTTGATAAAGCCGACTTGTGCCTCGGGCTTGAAATTCACGAGAAAAACAAAAATCGCTGACGGCGGTTGAATCGCCGCGCACCTGCGAGCCGAATAAACTCAATTCACAAATCTCGTAACGGCGACAGATTTCGGCGATTCTTTTTTTGATTTTTGCAGTATTTCCGGAATCATAAACGAATCACTGTCTCAAAATTATCAAAAAATCAACCGTTTTCCAATTCTCTCTTTGTTTCTTCGGTCAAGCCGTAAGATTCTTTGTCTTTCGGATAGCTGCCGTTTTTGACGTCGGCGGTCCAGTTTTGAATCGCTTCGGTCATCACGTTACGGACGTTCGCGTATTCGCGGACGAAACGCGGCAGTCGCCCGAAGGTCATGCCGACGAGATCGTGGAGAACCAAAACCTGTATGTCGCATTCCGCGCCGGCGCCGATGCCGATCGTCGAGATTTCGACCTCTTTCGTGATGATCGCGGCAACTTCGCGCGGGACGAGTTCGAGAACAATTGCAAAAGCGCCGGCGTCTTCCAGTAATTTCGCATCTTCGATCAGCCGCGTCGCCTGTTCGGCAGTTCTGCCCTGAACGCGGTAACCGCCCATTTTGTAAACCGATTGCGGCGTTAAACCGATATGCGCGATGACCGGAATTTCTTCGTCAACCAATCTTCGGACCAGTTCGACGCGGTTGCGCCCGCCTTCGAGCTTGATCGCTTCGGCGCCGCCGTATTTCATTAATTTCAGCGCGTTGCGGACGGTTTCATCCGGATTGACGTGATAAGTTCCGTAAGGCAGATCGGCGATCACCATCGCGCGTTCGGTCGCGCGTTTGACGGCGATCAATGCCGTCACGATCTCGTCCAAAGAAACGGGAATCGTGTTGCCGTAGCCGTGAATGACGTTGCCGATGCTGTCGCCGACGAGAATCATATCAACGCCCGCTTCATCAA
>JBBQOA010000582.1:0-3068 GCA_038330465.1 Pyrinomonadales bacterium | reverse complement strand
AGCAACGAGCGAAAAATACGCGATGGGTTGGTTCTTAAACGGCAGAGTTTCGGCGGTCGTCGGCTCACATACGCATGTTCAAACTGCGGATGAAAGAATTCTCGACGGCGGCACGGCTTACATTACCGACATCGGAATGACGGGAAGTTATGCGGGCGTGATCGGTATGAACAAAACGCAGATCATCGAAAGATTTACAAAAGTTCCGGCGCCGCGAGCCGAACATTCAAAAGGTGACGTTTGGATCTGCGCGGTGGTCATCGAGATTGACGAAGAAACTGGTCAAGCAACGAATATTGAACGATTAAAGATCGAACATTCATTTAATTGATCAGTAATTTACAATTGGTTCTGATCTTATCTATGTTTTCCGATTGATTGTGAAAGAGAAACCGCATATGGTTACGCGCATGGGATTTTTTGTAGATCTTGCCGATCAAAAACTTCCGCCAAACAATATTTTCACCTTAATTATCTTTTTCTAATTCTTTGCGGATTTCTTCTTCCATTCGCGCCGATTCGAGCGCTAAGGGCAATTCTGAGGTCCGCGCTGAAAGTTTTTTCAGGGCTAGTTCGGTTTCTGAAAAGTTTGTGCCGTGGCGGGCTGCTGTTTCGATCTGATGCATCCGGCTTTCGGCTTCGATCCGCATATCTTCGGCTTCTTTTTGGATTTTTGTAAGTTTTTCAAAATCGTTGCCAAGCTCTTTTTGAAAGCTAGCTGAATTCTCGGATTTTGAATATTTCAATTTATTTTGCCGTCTTTTTACTAAGGAAAGTTCTTGTTTGGCAGATTTAACAATCCGTGTTGCCGTTAAGCGCGCGGCTAAAGAATCGCGAAAAGCATCGGCGAGCAGTAAATTCTTCGTTTGAATATCCTGAAGTGATTTTTTTTCGGCAGTCGTCAATTCATGCTTAAACCAATCGATTTCATTGGCTTTTATGCCGTCGACCGCCAGCCGTTCGCGCACGTCCGCGAGCCAGCGTGAACGATACAGCATTAAAGCGCCCGATAATACCAATCCGAGAATAAATCCGCCAACCAGAGAAATAATCGTCAGAAAAAACCAAAGCGGACTGGCAAAAAGCGATAAAGCCAAAAAAATCAAAGCCGGAACCCCGGCAAGAATTAACGGCGCACTCAAAGCTCCGATTTTCAGCAGCTTATCTTTTGCCAAATCCTTTCGTGTTATTTCGTATCCGGACCGTAATTCCTTCATCTATATCGCATTACTCTACCGACTGTGCAAACTTTATTCAACCTAAGCTCATCAAAAACTTAGCTTTTACAACAATTTCGTATTATCATTGATTTTGCACTTTTTCCGCAATTTGTTTGAGACTTGAAACTTATGTTTTTCAGCCGATTTTCAAAATTTACGATCGTTTTCCTTTGTGTCTGTCTCTTTTCGACCTTTTCTTTTTCCCAGGGAAAAGATAAAAAGCAAAAAAAGGAAAATCAACAAAAAGTTCGAACCATGACCATTCCTATTTCGATTTTCACGAAACAGGAACTGAAAGAAAACCAGACAGAAGAATTTTTGCAGGCTGGCGAAATTATTGTCAAAGAAGATTCCGAACAGCAAACCATTTTATCAATTCGAAGCGTGACAAATACGCCGCTCCATCTCGCTGTTTTGATTCAGGACAATCTTTCGTCGAATGTTAATTTACAACTTGATGAAATCAAAAACTTCATCAAAAAACTTCCGCCGGAATCGCGTGTCATGGTCGCCTATTTGCGAGCCGGCAGCAATCAAATAACACAAAAATTTACATCCGATCTGGAAAAAGCTTCGAGTTCGCTTCGGGCAGTCGTCGGAACTCCGTCAATCGCGCCAAACAGTCCGTACGAAGGTGTTGAGGAAGTTTTAGACAGGTTCGACGCATTGCCGACCGGAAGACGCGCGATCTTGTTAATTTCAGACGGCTTGGACATCTCAAACTCATCGCCGACCCAAAGCCTCGAACTTGATCGCGCAATTCTCAAGGCACAACGGCGTAGTGTGGCAATTTATTCATTCTATACTTCGGCGACTTTGACCGAAAATGGAACTTCCGGTTTGATTCTGAACGCTCAGGGATCTTTAAATCGGCTTTCCCAAGAAACCGGTGGACGCGCCTATTTTCAGGGAACTATTTCTCCGATCAGTTTTCAATCTTTTTTCAAAGATTTAAATCTGGCGCTAAATCGGCAATTTGCCCTGACTTATCTTTCAACCCATATGAAAAAAGGCTATCACAAAGTGCAGGTCACGAGTACCAATCCCGAAGTCAAGATCGAACATCCGAAAAGCTATTATTATCGTGGAAATAAATGATTTTACTGTAATTTAAGATTACAAACCGGACAAACCCTCTTTTCCTCTTTTATCAACAGCCCAACCCAAAACAGCGGGAAAAAGGCGACCAACAGAACCGCGAAAACGATCCAGCCACCGGTTGAAATTTGACGAACGGCACGCGGCAAAAGCTGACTGCTGCATCGCGGACAATGATAATTGTGAGTCATTGTCCGGGGTTGTTGGAATGGCTCAACGGCAACATTCTGCTGCTGCTGAAAATCCGCCAACGGTTGGACCCGATTGATTTGATTTTTTTGCGGTTTCTGTTGGTCGGAAATTTGGAACTCGTCGGTTTTCCAGGAATACGGACGCGGCGGCGCATATTCGTATTTGTTATTATTGGAATTATTGACCGGATTATAATTATTTCCGTTGAAATGCTGAACCTGTGTAAATTTCGTCCCGCAAAAGCGGCAGAAATTACTAACTTGTGTATTGTTTTGACCGCAATTCAAACAGTGCATCATAATTTTATATTCCAGATTTCAGTTTCAAACTTCCCCAAAATACCTTGACCCGAAGATTTTTTACGACTCCTTCGAAATAAAAGTTCGCGCTAGTCAAACTTTAATTTTTCGCCGGTTTTGATCGCTTCATAAACCGACTCAACTAATTCAACTGATTTGAAACCGTCAAAAGCTGTGACCAGCGGTTCGGTGCCTTTCAGAATCGAATCAATAAACGCTTTGTCTTCCTGCAAATAGCCCCATTTCTCAAACTTTTCGA
>JBBQOA010000581.1:0-3085 GCA_038330465.1 Pyrinomonadales bacterium | reverse complement strand
GAATATAGCAGAACATTGATCACGAACGACAAAAAGGCAAGAATAGCTTTTCTCCGGGTCATTTCGATTTGAAAATCTTCCGCGCTCGGCGGATAAAAATAATAATAGACAATTTGAGGCAATCTCACCGGAAGCTGCACGAAAAGAATCGTTGAGCGGTCAAAACCGGTCAGTACAACGATCACCGAGGTAATCATTAAATAACCAACCACGATCAAAAATGAAATTCCGATCGAAAGCAAAACTCTTTTCATAATTTACAAACAAAATTCACCTATTTCGTTTCATAATAATATCGCGCAATAAAATTTCGACACTGTTTGAAAGATCGACAGAGCAAAAAAAGGACATCTTCTGAAGATGCCCTTTTTATTAAATATACCAATGGTGCTTGGGGCGGGAATCGAACCCGCACGCCCTTACGGACACAGGATTTTCTTACCATCTACGGCTTTCACCGCTTATTTGTAAAAAAATAATTTGTGGTCTGGACTATACCTTCACCTTTTACTTAAAATCAGCAGTCAGGCAGGAGCCGTCTAGTCTCTACACTTTTTTGGAGTTGTTATGAACCTTAGAAAATATTCAGAACAAGATTTATTGTCACGCATTAACGCCAATCTATCGTGGTAAGAATAAAAAACTCCAAACTTAGCTCGGTATTGCCATTTTACAGGTTTCACCGAATTTGACTCCATTCATACGGAAGATTTCGCTTCCAATGCTCAATTATTTAAGTCCTGTGCGTCTACCTATTCCGCCACCCAAGCAACGTAGAAGAGATTAGCACAACCCAAAATTAAGTTCAAAGACTGAAGCCAAAAGTTTTCGGTTGATTTGAAATAACTAAACATAATTGCTTATGTTATTATTTGGGCAGGAAAGCATTCAATAAAAATGGAACAACTAGCTTGGATCTTGTGGGTGATTTTAGGAGTCGGGTTGATCATTGCCGAAATTTTTACGCTCGGCTTTGTCCTCTTTTGGTTTGGCATCGGCGCCTTTGTTGCGGCTTTGATCGGATTTTTAGGATTCGGTTTTGGCTGGCAGTTTTTGGTCTTTGCGCTGGTTTCGGTGGCTTTGACGGCAATGTCGCGGACGATATTTTCAAATTACTTTTCACACACGGACGAAAATTCCATCAAAACCGGCGTCGATTCTTTGCCCGGCAAAATCGGGACGGTTTCTACGGCAAGCCGGGGATCGCTGCACGAAGGCGCGGTCAAAGTGTTCGGTTCGACCTGGACAGCTTTTCCGATCGATGAGGCGACGCCTTTATTAGAAGGCGAAAAGGTCGAAGTCGTCAAGGTTAAAGGCTCGTCGATCTATGTTCGTAAAATTTCGGCGGAAAAGGAATTGCCCGAATGGAGAAATTCAGAGAATAAAAGCTAAAAGTAAAAGAGTTTGATTTGTGAGATCCACAAAATCAAACTCTTTTTTACTTTTACCGGATATTTTCCTTAGATGATCTCGGCGGTGTCCTGGTCTGCCGTATCGTGAATGTTTCCGATATTCAACAGTTCCAGCCTGACTTCTCCATCGGCGGCTTCGAGCAATTCGTCGCCGGTAATTTTTGCTAAAATCACGGTAATATTATCTTCGCCGCCATTTTCATTAGCTTTTTTGACAAGTTCGGCGCAAGCCATTTCCAAATGATCGATATGTTCCAAAATAATTTTTTGCATTTCAACGCCGCTGATTTTGTTTGACAAACCGTCACTGCAAAGCAGCAGAATGTCATCGCGGTGCGGCAGCAGACGGGCGGCAACGGGAAAAATCTCGCTCTGCGCGCCGAGTGCTTGCAGAATCACATTTTTGAGCGCGTGATGTTCGGCTTCTTCGGGAGAGATCTGATTTGCGTCAATTAATTGTTGAACAAGCGATTGGTCTTTGGTGATTTGATAAATATTTCCATTGCGAACCAGATATGCCCGGCTGTCGCCGATCTGAATCAGATCGACCGCTTCGTGAGTGATGCCGATGCCGGTAAAGGTCGCGCCCATTCCCTGATATTGCGGGTCGGAGCGCCCCTGTTGGTGAATTAAATGATTCGCGTAAAGCGAGGCTTCATAAAGAGTTCCGATCAAAGTGTCGCTAAAATTCTGCGGTGCGATCGTTCTTTCGGGATCTTCATCCAAAAACTTCTTACTGACAGTTTCCACCGCCAGTTGACTGGCAACTTCGCCTGCCAGCGCGCCGCCCATCCCGTCAGAAACGGCTAAAACAATTCCGTTATCAACAATTTCAAATCTTTGCGATTCGATAACGAATTCTTCCGGATCTTGCGAACTCATCCACGCTTTCGCGCCGGAGATATTTAACAAGAGATAGTTGTCCTCGTTGCCCTTGCGGACACGTCCAATATGGGATGTAGCATGTGTTTCAACAATCAACATAATTTTTGAGTGGAGAGTGGCAAATAGAGAGCGGCGAGCAACTTCTCAGACGCTTCACTCCCTACTCATTACTCGCTACTAACTAAGTGCTTGGTCTAAGTCTGCAATGATGTCTTCGACATCTTCAATTCCGACCGAGACTCTCACAAGCCCGTCGGTAATTCCTAATTGTTCGCGTTTCTCAAATGGAACAGCCGCGTGCGTCATTGATGCCGGATGCGATATCAACGATTCAACGCCGCCCAAACTCTCTCCTAAAATACAAAGTTTAACGCCTTCCAATACCTTCTTTGCATTATCAAGCGAACCGGTTTCAAATGCAACCATTCCGCCAAATCCTTTCTGTTGGCGTTTTGCCAGTTCGTGCTGCGGATGCGAAACAAGCCCGGGATAATAAACCTTTTGAACTTTCGGATGTTCGGCTAAAAAATTGGCGACCTGCCGCCCGTTTTTATCGTGCGCCTGCATCCGAACGGCTAAAGTTTTCGTGCCGCGCAAAACTAAAAACGAATCGAACGGCGAAAGGATCGCGCCGACGCTGTTTTGGATAAACTGAATCCATTCGGCATCTTTTTCGTCGTTCAAGGCAACGAACCCGCCGACCGAATCGGAATGTCCATTCAGATATTTGGTCGTCGAATGGACGACAATATCGACGCCGAAATCGATCGGACGCTGCAAATACGGCG
>JBBQOA010000580.1:0-3094 GCA_038330465.1 Pyrinomonadales bacterium | reverse complement strand
CCGATCATGTATCTGATCCGTTATGTGATCTTTGGCGAAGGCGACACGGCGCCGGTCACGAGAGAGATCCTCAGACAAGCGGAAGCCGATCCGGAACGCCGTCCGAATGTCCATGTCGGCGGGTAAAAGGGAGTTTTAGAAAATACTATTCAGCGGCATTGCCGTTAATTAGATTGGGATGTTTTTCTAAATAACAACTGCGGCAAAAAACCGGACGACCTTGTGAAGGATAGAACGGAACGGTCGTGTATGAATGACATTTCGCGCAATGCACGGCAACTTCGACCCGTTGCTTGACACCGGCGGCTTGCGCGGCGGTGATCGCGGCAAGTCTTTCATTTTTGGCTTGTTTACACGTCTTACAGCGTTTTGGCGGATTTGTTAATCCTTTGTCACGAAAAAAGACTTGTTCGCCGATCGACCAGACAAATTCCTGTCCGCAATCGATGCAGAGAATATTTTTATCCTGAAACTCTCCTTCATCGGCAAAAGTTTTCTCGTTAAACTCTTTTAAGCTGTTCGACTCAACTTGTGGTTTCATTTTCCCTCCTTGTTTTCGCTTAAATTGTTCTACAAAAAATTAGTATTGAATAAAAGATTTAACGGGGGCGAAACCTTTTTCCGAAAAAGCCGCGGTTGAGGTTGAAATCTCAAAAACACGCGAGTGCGAACCTTTTTCGGCTAATTAAAAGCGATTACACAATTTTTGTCAGTATAGTTGTAATTGAGTGAATCTTTGTTGAAATTATAACTAATGCTTTTAGCTGTCAAGTATCCACATTATGATTTAGTACATTTTGCGGGGATTCCAATCTTTAGAGCGAATAATTTTAAAATTCAGTCATAAAAAGCCCTTAATCCTCAAAAAAAATATTTCCGGCTTGTGGACTAAGATTGTGGTTTTTGAGATAAATTAAAGCTATGAAAGTATTGGTTATCGGTTCGGGCGGTCGCGAACATGCCCTCTGCCGTTCTTTTCAAAAAAGTAAACGAGTTGAAAAAATATTCTGCGCCGACGGAAACGCCGGAATCGCGGAAATTGCTGAATGTGTCGCCATCAAACCGACGGAAATCGAAAAGCTCGCTGGGTTTGCCAAATCAAATCAAATCGATTTGACATTCGTCGGCGGCGAAACGTCGCTCGCGCTCGGAATTGTTGATGAATTTGAAAAAAGAAACCTAAAAATAATCGGGGTCAGCCAAAAAGCCGCGCAACTGGAATCAAGTAAATCATTCGCCAAAGATTTTATGGCGCGTCACGACATTCCGACGGCAAAATATCAAACTGCGTTTTCGACCGCCGAAGCAAAACAAATTTTGGAAAATGGTTTTTTCGGCGATGAACACGCGCCGACGGTCGTCAAAGCCGACGGACTTGCTGCCGGAAAAGGCGTCGTTGTCGCGAATGATCGCCGCGAAGCGATCGCGGCGATCGACGAACTCGAAACGCTTGTCGGCAAAGCCGCGACCGAAAAAATTGTTTTGGAAGAACGTCTGTGCGGCAGGGAAGTTTCGCTGATCGCGTTTGCCGACGGCGAAAATTATGCATTGATGCCGCCCGTCCGCGACCATAAACGGATCGGCGAAGGCGATCGCGGCGCCAATACCGGCGGGATGGGCACGGTTTCCGATCGCAGTCTTTTGACACCCGAACAGACGGCAACAATCATCGAGGAAACGATCAAACCGACGCTCAAAGGCTGTCGCGACGAGGGTTTTCCGTTTCACGGGATTTTATTTCTCGGTCTGATGATGACTGCAACGGGTGCGAAACTTTTGGAATACAACACCCGTTTCGGCGATCCTGAAACACAGGTCATTCTTGTTCAACTTGAAACCGATCTGTTTGAGATCTGCGAGGCAATGCAATCAGAATCGCTCGACAAACTCGACATTCGATGGAAAACAGGCAGCGCGGCGTGCGTCGTGCTTGCGTCGCGCGGCTATCCGCAAAAAGCCCAAACCGGCGATATTATTGAAGGCTTGGACGCGGCAATATCGCACTTAAAAACCGAGATCTTTCACGCCGCCACGTCAAAAGATCCGAACGGAAACTTTATCACCTCGGGCGGACGCGTTTTAGGTGTCACCGCGACGGGCGAAAATCTTGAGGAAGCTTTAAAAAATGTGTACGAAGCGGTCGATGACATAAAATGGGACGGAATGCAGTTTCGCAGAGATATCGGTCAATAAAATTGTTAAACTTCGATTTATTCAAAAATCTATCAACCGAAGGGAAAAACAAGTGAAGGAAAAACGAACATACAAATATTACGATTTGATCATGGCGGCGTTTGTAACAGTTTTGCTTTGTTCTAATCTGATCGGCGTGCAGAAGGTATCATCGGTCAATCTGCCGTTTTACGGCGAATATATTTACGGTGCCGGAGTTTTGTTTTTTCCGATCAGTTATCTTTTCGGCGATATTTTAACCGAAGTTTACGGTTATGCCCGATCACGAAAAGTTATTTGGGCGGGTTTCGGCGCCTTGATCTTTGCCTCGGTTATGGCATTGGTCGTGACCTATCTGCCATTGCCGATCCATGAGTCGCCGGAATCATTGCAGGGAAATCTAGAGAAACAAAGAGCGATCGAAATGATTTTCGGTCAAACTCCGCGCATTGTTTTAGCTTCACTGACAGCTTTCTGGATGGGCGAATTCGTTAATTCATTTGTACTTGCGAAACTAAAAATCGCAACGAGTGGAAAATTTCTCTGGACTCGCACGATCGGTTCGACGATTCTCGGTGAAATCGCGGACAGTTTGGTTTTTTATCCCATCGCTTTTTTCGGTATCTGGTCAAACGAACAGTTGATCAGCGTGATGATCGGCAATTATTTTATCAAAGTTCTGTGGGAAACCGTCGCAACGCCCTTTACATATTTGATCGTCGGATTTTTGAAAAAAGCGGAACACGAAGATTTCTATGACAAAGACACGGACTTTAACCCGTTTAGTCTGGAAACTTAACATTCGTGCCTTTTGTTTTGCACGAAAATTGCATGAAGATGATTCAAACAAATTTAGACGAACTTGGCGAAGTCTCGGTCGCGCGAAATGCAAAATATTGAATCATATAAACGTCAGGAAATC
>JBBQOA010000579.1:0-3121 GCA_038330465.1 Pyrinomonadales bacterium | reverse complement strand
GGAATAATAATTTTGACGTGGTTCGTTTTTGCGGGAACTTTTCTGCTGAGAAAAAAGCCGGAATCCGCGAAAGATGCGACCCGCGCGCCGAAATCATTTATCGGCATTGCTTTGCAGGGCGCCGGGTTCGGGCTTGTCTGGGCGATTCGCCGCCAGCCCTTTCTTTCGCCGTTCATTGATGACCAATTTGTTTTGAATATTATTTTACAAATCTGCGGCGTTTTGGTCGCAGTCGGTTCGGTCTGGCTGGCAAATTCAGCAATTAAAGAGCTTGGGCGTCAATGGAGTTTGCAGGCGCGTTTGATCGAAGACCACAAACTAATCACCGGCGGCGTTTATCAAATCGTTCGCCATCCAATTTACACGGCAATGCTCGGAATGCTGCTGGCAACGGCGTTTGCTTTGACGCATTGGCTATTTGCGTTGATTGCCGTCGTTGTTTTTTTGATCGGCACAAAGATCCGCATCGTTTCGGAAGAAAAATTACTTCGCGATATGTTTCCCGAAGATTATCGAAATTATGCCGCCAAGATTCCGGCATTTATTCCTTTTATCAAATTTTAATTCTCAAGTTGGTTTTTCAGCGAATTTTTCCAGATGTTTTCGAGTTCGGCAACCGAAACGGAAATTTTTTCCGCGCCGTTAACTGTGAAAGTCAGATTTTCGCCCGCTACTTTGCCGATCATCTCAAACGGGCAATTTCCCGCGATAGCTTTGACTTTTTCTGCATTTTCGGGCGCGAACGTGATGATGATGCGCGACGGCGTTTCGCCGAAAAGCAAAGATTCCGCCGGGATATTTTCGTTCGTTATTTTAATTTCCGCGCCGATTGCCGGACGATTGAGCGACGAAAAACATTGTTCGGCAAGCGCGACCGACAAACCGCCGTCCGAAGCATCGTGTGCTGAATTGATCAAGGAATCTTCGACTAATTTTAGACAAATATTTTGGACTTTTACTTCCAAATCCAGATCGAGTTCGGGCAGCAAACCGTTTTCGATCAATTCATCGGTCGTCAAACCGAGAATCGTTTGCGCATATTCGCTCGCCGCCAAATCGTCTTTGGTTTCGCCTAAAATCGCGATGAGGTCGCCCTCATTTTTAAATCCCTGCGTGATGATCTTGCGGATGTCTTCGATCAAACCGACCATTCCGATCGTCGGTGTCGGCAAAATTCCTTTGCCGTCGGTTTCGTTGTAAAACGAAACATTGCCCGAAATGATCGGCGTTTCAAATGCGCGGCAGGCTTCCGAAATGCCGTCAACAACTTCTGAAAACGACCACATCACTTCCGGTCTTTCGGGCGAAGCAAAGTTCAAACAATTGGTCACGGCGATCGGTCGCGCCCCGACGCAGACGTTGTTTCGGGCGGATTCAGCGACGATCAATTTCGCGCCCATCCGCGGATTGATCGCGGCGAATTTGCCGTTGCCGTCGAGACACATCGAGATCGCCCGGCGCGTTTCCTTGACGCGGACAACCGCCGCGTCCGCGCCCGGCAAAATCGCCGTGTTCGTGCGCACCATCGTGTCGTATTGCTCGTAAACCCAACGCTTCGAGCAAATATTCGGCGCGGCGAGAAGCGTTTTTAAGACTTCGTTCGCGTCTTTTTGCGGTTTTTCTTTCGTTTGCTTCCCTGCGCTCGACGGATGATAATTATCAAAAGAATCGCCAGAAACAGCAGTACGAGAAGAAATAATGTTGCCGGATTCATTTATTTGCTCCTTTTTTTTTCTTGTCGGTTCCGACATCGAACGATTATA
This sequence comes from Pyrinomonadales bacterium, assembly GCA_038330465.1. Lineage (GTDB taxonomy): Bacteria > Acidobacteriota > Blastocatellia > Pyrinomonadales > Pyrinomonadaceae > JAFDVJ01. The sequence goes on along the minus strand of JBBQOA010000579.1, from coordinate 1,358 downwards.
TTTTGGAGCCTCGTTGGTGACCGTGTCAACCGGAATGTCTGCCTCCAAAATACCGTTGTGAAAGACTTTTAAACGATTTCCCTCGACGACCTTGCCGATCACGACCGCGTCCAGCTCCCATTTTTTGAAAATATCGACGACCTGTTTTTCACGTCCCGATTTGGCGACGATGAGCATTCTTTCCTGCGATTCCGAAAGCATCATTTCATACGCCGTCATCCCGGTTTCGCGCTGCGGCACGAGCGTCAGATCGAGCTCCAAACCGGTTCCGGCACGCGACGCCATTTCAACCGATGAAGAAGTCAGACCGGCGGCGCCCATATCCTGAATTCCGGCGATCGCGCCCGAACGCATCGCTTCTAAACACGCTTCGAGCAGAAGTTTTTCTAAAAACGGATCGCCGACCTGCACCGTCGGGCGCTTTTCGAGCGCTTCTTCGTCAAATTCCGCGCTCGCCATCGTCGCGCCGTGAATTCCGTCGCGCCCCGTTTTTGCGCCGACATACAAAATCGGATTGCCGATTCCTTCCGCTTTACCGAAAAATATCTGGTCTTTGCGAACGATTCCGAGAGCGAACGCATTGACGAGCGGATTCAAGCTGTAAGAATCATCAAAAACGACCTCGCCGCCGATCGTCGGCACGCCGAAACAATTGCCGTAATGCGCGATGCCGTCAACACAGCCTTTCAAAATCGATTTATTGCGGCGACCATTCTTCTCATCATCCAGTTTTCCGAAACGCAGCGAATTCATCGCCGCGATCGGGCGCGCACCCATCGTGAAAACATCGCGCAGAATTCCGCCGACGCCGGTTGCCGCGCCCTGAAACGGTTCGATGAACGACGGATGATTATGCGATTCGACCTTGAACGCGACGCACCAATCGTCGCCGATATCGACAACTCCGGCATTTTCGCCCGGCGGGACGATCACTCTTTCGCCGGTCGTCGGAAGTCTTCCAAGATGAATCCGCGAAGATTTATAACTGCAATGCTCCGACCACATTACAGAGAAAATTCCAAGTTCGGTCATCGAAGGCTCGCGCCCCATTATTTCCAAAACTTTTTCGTATTCTTTCGTCGTAAATCCATGTTGGGCGACAATGTCCGGCGTGATTTTTGGTTCGTTCGTCATCTGTTTGTTTTTGTCAAGAAAAATGAAACTGACATTTTAACTTTTTGAAGGTTTGATGTCGAATCGGTAACAAAAAGAAAAGCGCGGACTTTTTCAGTGCCGCGCTTTTTTCATTGTAAGTTGTTGAAATCTCAGGCTTCTGCCGCCATTCCGTATTCCGTCCATTCTTCTTTTGCCGGACCGTAAACGCCCGGCACGCGCAAACCTGCCTGACGCATCAGCAC
>JBBQOA010000578.1:0-3147 GCA_038330465.1 Pyrinomonadales bacterium | reverse complement strand
CAAAGCGGCGATCAGATATTCGATGACGTTTCGGACGGCAACCGGCTGAACTTCGTTTTTAATCCAACGCGGCACGACCATCAGGGGAATTCTTTCTGTCAGATAACGCACCATTTCAAACGAAGCCGACCCCGAGCCGATGATCGGACCGGCGCGAAATTCAGTTGTTTTTCCGCTTTCACGCAAAATTTCGCCGACGGCGGCACGGCTGTCGAGATGTTCGGACGCATTTCCCTCGGGCAGCAGTCCGCCGAGATAAATGATCTTTTCAACATCTATCGCGGCGCGGGCGAAATTTTCCGCGAAAGTCTTTTCTCGATCGGCAAAATCGCCGCCTTCGTTCATTGCGTGAACCAGAAAATATGCCGCGTCCACATCTTTCATCGCGCGCGAAATTTCCTCGCGGTTTTCGAGATCGCCCGAAAAAACCTCGACTTTTTCAAACCAACTGCGCCCTTCAAGACGCCGCACATCGCGCACAAAAACGCGCACCGCGTGACCTTTTTCCAAAAGTTTCGGAATCAGCCGTCCACCGATATAACCTGTCGCGCCTGTCACGAGAATTTTCATTCAAATTATTGAAATTGTTCTAAAAAAAAACTCAACTCGTTTTGAAAATCAACCAAATGTTGCCGAGCGAAATACAACTTCATCAATGGATTCTAAATCTTTCAAACGGTTCTAAATGATGTTCATAAATAAAACATAATCTATCAATTAATCTTTTTTTATCAAATTTATTATCCCTGAAACGAAAAACGAAATCGCCATAACCAGTTTTAATGCGGTCATAAAGAGCGAAATAGCGGGGTTTATTTCCGACGGTGCGCCGCTTCGCGATAAATAACCCAAGACTTCATAACCAAACCATAAAAGCGATAAAACGCCCAACAAAATAAATAACAAACCCTTGATGTTTGAATTCATAATAATCTCCGCATTGCTCAACTAATCGTTTAAAAAAAACTTCAATCCTCAATTTTAACGCATTTTCCAAAAATCGAATTCGCGCCGATCCAGCCATTTATCCGCCCACGATTGTTGCCGATCTGAAACCGCGCACCGTTGATCGCTTTGATCAAATGCAGATATTCCGCGCCGCTGACTTTGCACAAAACAATATCGCCTTTCTGCAAACTTTCAAAATCCTTCACCGGTTCGACCGTGCAAAGCTGTCCTGATTCGATCTTGCCCTTCATCGAATGCCCGCGCGGACGAAAAGAAACAGTTTCTCCCGATTTCAATTTTGAAATGTAAGAAATTGCCCAACCCATAAGCTATCGGTTATTTTTCATCAAAAACCCTTTCGAGCGGAGTTTTTCCATCTTCATCAAAAGTTGGAATCGGATACATCTTTGATTGCTCCAATTGTTTCGGGTGTTGATGAATTTCTAATTCAGCAGAAATTTGATTGCCCCATTTATCCATTTCGCAACCGCAATTGGAACACGCGCCGCCGCCCCACGATGCCTGTTTGATCAAATGCGGAGATCTGAACAATTCGGTTTTTAATCCGCATCGCGGACAAATCAAAGGACGCACATTAACCCCTAATTCGCCTTTTCGATTGATCGTGTCGATGACGATTTTCAGGACAAACCCGCCGATAAGAAGCACCGTTAGAAAAACGAAGAAAAGTAAAACTACTAACATGTTTCTATATTAGCGGAATTGCTCAAGAAATCGAACATCGTTTTCGAACATCAAGCGAATGTCATCAAGCGAATACATTAGGGCGCACATTCTTTCTAGCCCGAAGCCGAATGCAAAACCCGAAAATTCTTGCGGGTCAACATTGCATGCGCGCAGGACATTCGGATGAACCATTCCCGAACCGCCGAGTTCGATCCAGCCGGAACCTTTGCACGGACGGCAGCGCGTCCCGTTAAATGTGCCGCTGCCACCGCATTTGAAGCACGAAAAATCGAATTCCGCACTCGGTTCGGTGAAAGGGAAGTAGCTCGGGCGAATGCGGATGCGTGTTTCTTTACCGAATAATCTTCGGAGCCATTCGGCGACCGTCCCTTTCAGATGCGCCATCGTGATGCCGCGATCGACGCACAAGCCTTCGATCTGGTGAAACATCGGAACGTGCGTCATATCGGGCGTGTCACGCCGAAAAACTTTGCCGGGCGCGATGATCCGAATCGGTGCGCCGCGCCGTTCCATCGCGCGGATCTGGACGGTCGAAGTCTGCGAGCGAAGCGCAAAGCCTTCGGTGGTGTAAAAAGTGTCCTGCGATTCACGCGCCGGATGACCTTCGGGAATATTGAGCGCGTCGAAATTATAATAATCCGTCTCGATCTCGCGGTCGTCCTCGATCGCATAACCCATCGAAACGAAAATGTCCTCGATCTGCTGGCGAAGAATTGTCAAAAGATGCAGATGACCTTCACGCGGACGCCTGCCGGGAAGCGTGACGTCCAATCTTTCGCGTTCAGTTTTTGCTTGGTTGACGAAGTTTTTTAAACTTTCCTCGGTTTCTTCGATCGCCGAAACGATCTTTTTTTCAACCGATTGGACAAACTGCCCGAACGCGCCGCGTTCTTCGGGCGCAACGCGTCCGATGAGCTTTTTCGCGTCGGCGATCTCCGACTTTTTACCAGTATGTTTGGTTTTAAATTCGCTCAATTCGTGCTGAAGATTTTCAGCCGCCGCGAGTCCCAAACTGTTAATTTTATTACGTAAATCAACAAAGCGTCCAAATTCCTGATTGAACGCTTCACGGATTTTTTCGACTTGCTCTTTTTGCTCAATCATTTTTCTTTATCCAATCGCGGATTTCTTTAAACCATTTTGAAGAACTTTCCGTCAAGCCTTTTTCTAAAAACTCAGTGGCTTTTTTGGCGGAAAGCGTTGGAAATGCAATGCTGTTTGGAATTTCTTGATAAAATTCGCCGTAAAGTTTGTAAAATTCAACCTCTTTGCCTTTGAAAAGCCAAACTTCCGAAACGCCCAAAGCTGCGTAAATCAGCATTTTATTAAGCGAAGGACTCGTAACGTCAACTTCAATCACTAAATCCGGCGGCGGATCGGTCATTAAATCAATGTCCAACTTACCGCGAATCTTCGTTTCATTTTGGATATAAAAGTAAGTATCAGGTTCGACACCTTTGGCTTTTGAGCGTTGACGAAAAGTTGTTGAAC
>JBBQOA010000577.1:0-3154 GCA_038330465.1 Pyrinomonadales bacterium | reverse complement strand
TTCGGACACGACACGGCGGGCGGTTTGATGACGACCGAATTTGTTACTTTCCCGAAAGATTTGACCGTCAGCCAAGCGATAGCGCGGCTTCGTGAAACGGCGGAAACGCCGAATATGATTTATTATTTGTATATCGTCGAAGAAGAAAATTCGTGGAAACTCGTCGGACTGATCTCTCTGCGAAGTTTAATTTTAGCCGATCCGACATATCAACTTTCGCAAGTTATGCGCGACCAATTTCAATTCGCCCATCCGAACGACGACGCCGAAGAAGCCGCGCAAAAGATCGCCGAATACAACTTGCTCGCGCTGCCCGTGATCGACGATCTCGGCGAAATTGCCGGAATCGTGACGGTTGACGACGCAATGGAAATCCTGCTGCCGAAAAATCTCGGACGCCGGCTGCCGCGTCTTTTCGGATAATCTCCTAACTGAAAGTTTTCAATGCAGAAAAAAATTGAAATCGTGAGTATTGCAAGAGTAAAGAAAACGTTCCTTTGTGAGAATTTTTCTGATTGGACACTACGATAGAATTTTCAGCTTTCCGGCAGATAACAAAAGCCAGTAAAAATAGGAAATTTGATATTTCCAATTTGTCGGAACAGTTATTTTGTCGAATAAGATTGAGCAACAATACCGACCGGTTTTTACTCGAAATTAATAATGATCGAAAAAGCATTCAGGCAATTTTTTGAAAAAGTAGAAAGCGGCTATTATATTAAAATAAAATTCGGCTTTTGTTCGACGCAATTTGAGTAAACTGTTTGTTCGCCACGGTTTACCTGTCCCGCATAATAAATTATGCGGAATTTAATTCGGTATAATACAAAGTTCGGCGTTTCGTGTCGGCAAATTAGCAAGGGCGAGACAATTTCACGGGAAAGGAAAACACGACAATGAGAAAAGTAAAATTATCAATGCAAATGACCATTAACGGATATGTTGCAGGACCAAATGGAGAAAATGACTGGATGACCTGGAATCCTGATGACGAATTTATGGAGTTTATCAATTCTCATTTTGATTCATCAGACACCCTTTTACTCGGCAGAAAAATGGCAGACGGCTTTATAAAGCATTGGGAGAATACTGTCATTAACAATCCTGAGCATCCATTTGCAAAAAAAATAGTTGATATTCCAAAAGTTGTTTTTACCAAAACACTCGACAAATCAACTTGGAACAACACCACTTTGGCAAAAGGAAATCTTGCAGAAGAGATTGCCGACTTAAAAAAACAAAACGGTAAAGATATTGCTGTTGTTGGCGGTGCAGGTTTGGTTTCATCACTAATAAAGGAAGGGGTGATTGACGAGTATCATCTTATTGTAAATCCAACAGCTATCGGCAGCGGTATGACTATTTTTAATTCACTTGACAGAATCCAGAAATTTTCTCCCATAGAATCAAAGCTCTATTCCGGCGGCAAAACTGTTTTGAGTTACAAACCCAAAAATGATTGACCATAATCGCTCCGTAGAAAGTGCGTGGGAAATTCATTAAAAACAAATTTGACGGCTGGCGCGCGTTAGGCGTGGTGAAAATAAACACACGCCGAACAATTCAATGGACGTGAGGGCGGCAGTTTACTAAGAAACAGAACATTAGTAGATTATGCTTCTTCCTGCATAATCTGCTTCTCCGTTTTATTGAGTTCTTTCGAGTAGTATTTTATCGGTTGATTTACTCAACAGTACTCTATAAAACTCGGTAAATATAAATAAAAAGAGGGCTTAGTGTTTACAGGAATTATCGAAGAATTAGGCAGGATCGCGGCGCTCGAAAAAAACGCGGGCGGGGCGAAGATCCGGGTTGCCGCGCACATTGTTACCGACGGCACGAACGAAGGCGATTCGATCGCGGTCAACGGCGTTTGTCTGACGGCTTTGGATGTCAACCCTGACGGTTTTACGGCGGATGTTTCGCAGGAAACGCTCGACAAATCGACTTTAGGCAAACTGCGAAACGGCGCAAAGGTCAATCTCGAACGCGCCGCGACGCCCGCGACGCGCCTTGGCGGACATATCGTGCAAGGTCACGTCGATTCGCGCGGGAAATTTGTTTCAGCCGTGCAAAGCGGCGATTTTTGGACGGTGCGCGTTTCTTTTCCAAAAGACATCGGACAATATCTGGTTTACAAAGGCTCGGTTTCGGTCGAAGGCATCAGCTTAACGATTGCCGAACTCGGCGCGGATTATTTTGAGATCGCCGTGATCCCGAAAACCTGGGAATTGACGAATCTTTCCGGCTTAAAAGCGGGCGACGAAGTCAACCTCGAAGCCGACGTGATCGCCAAATATGTCGAACGGATCTTGCTTTACGGCAAAACGGCGGGCGGCGAAGTGACGATGGAAAAACTTGCAAAATTGGGGTTTGTCAAATGATTGAAATCATCCAAGCCGAAACCGTTGAAGAGATCGAACAGGTGCGCGGGCTTTTGCGTGAATATGAAGCGTGGTTCGGAATGAATCTCTGTTTTCAGGATTTCGACGAAGAAGTTGCGAGTCTTCCGGGCAAATACGCCGCGCCCGAAGGCAGATTGTTTCTCGCGTTTGTTGATGAAAAATTGGCGGGCTGTATTGCGCTCAGAAAACTTGAAGACGGCGTTTGCGAGATGAAAAGGCTTTTTGTCAAAGAAGACTTTCGCGGGCAAAAGATCGGCATTGCGCTGATCGAAAAACTCATCGCCGAAGCGCGAATTATCGGCTACGAAAAAATGCGGCTCGACACCTTTCCGCCGAAAATGGGAAAAGCCGTCAAATTGTATGAATCTTACGGCTTTCGCGAAATTCCGGCATATTATCACAATCCTTACGGCGAAACGCTTTATATGGAAAAAGATTTATAGCAGACTTATAATAAAAATCTACATTTTCCAGATTGTCGAACAAAACTGTAACTTTCGGGCAAAAGCGCGGAATTTCCGCCCGCATTTCCGTGCGTTTTATTGTTTACCGTTAAGTGCTCGATATATTTGCCGCCTCAGTTAATTTCATTTTTGCTCCGACTACTGTTTTGTTATAAAACCGTAATACTGCATCAATCCGGCTCCGAAACTGCTTGAGAGCGACAATCCGGCGATGCCAGCAAATGAATGCCACGCTAAAGGAACCGGCAAAATCGGCAGCGGTCGAAAGACAATCAACGTCAGCCC
>JBBQOA010000576.1:0-3164 GCA_038330465.1 Pyrinomonadales bacterium | reverse complement strand
ATAATAAAGCGCGATGAATTTTGCCCCTGCTGATGAACGTCGTAAACGATCTCGGGAAACCATTCCTGCCAAAAGAGTTTGGTGATCGCTTGCGTTTCCTTCAAATTGAGCATAAACCAATCGCGATTGTCATCGTGTCCGGCGTAAAAATGATAAAGTTCGGGCGGCGCGGTGCCTTCCGATTTTGTGCCGAGCGTTTGGCGATACCAATTTGCCACAATGTCAATTCCGTCAGGATTCGGCGACGGAATTAAAAGCAAGATCGTGTTGTCGAGAATTTCTTTCGTGCCGGCGTCCGTCGCGGTTGCCAATTCATAAGCGAGATTCATCGACATTTGCGAGGCGACGATCTCGGTTGAATGGATCGAACACGAGATCGAAACGATCGTTTTGCCATTTTTGACGAGATCCTCGAGCTGTGCGGCGTCTTTGACCGAATTCGGATCGGCGAGTTTGGCGTTGATTTGTCTGAGTTTTTCGAGATTGTTGATGTTTTTCGCCGAAGAAATAAACGCGACGATGAGTGGTTTGCCGAGCGTTGTTTTGCCGATCTCGCGAACTAAAACCTTATCGCTTTTTGCGTCGAGCTTTTGAAAATAATCGGTGATCTGTGACCAATCGGCGATCGTTTTATCGTCGGTCGGCTGAAACCCGAGAACTGCTTTCGGCGACGGAACCTGCGCGGAAAGCGTTAAAGCGAAAAGAAAAATTAAAAGGCAAAGAGGCAAAGACGGAACGACGCGAGGTGATAAAATAAACCGATTCAAATTTGAAATTTGAAATTTGAAATTTGAAATTAACAAAGCGGACTTTGGACTTTGGACTTTGGATATTAAACTATTTTGCATGCAAAACCTTTCCCTTGAAGCAATTCGAGATAATAAAAAATTGACGTTTCCTGTCAAAGAGTCTAACAAATCACGGCTTATCGGCAAACTGCGCTATTGGTGGAGTTTGTCTTTTGCGGGGTTTTTACTGCTTTTCATTGCCTTGCCGGCGATGACTTTTTTGCAGCTTATCAGTCAGCGGATAAAATTTTATCCGCTCTGTATTTGGGGGGCAAAACTTTGGATTCGCGGTTCGGGAACGCAGGTCAAGGTTTCGGGCAAAGAAAATTTGGAAGAGGACAAATCATATATCTTTGTCGCCAATCATCGCTCGTATATCGATACGACCGCGCTTTTCGCCTATGCCGGTAAAAAAATCGGTTTGATCGCCAAAAAAGAAGTCTTGAAAGTTCCGGTTTTGGGACGCGGAATCAGTTTTATCAATTTTTTGGCGATCGACCGTTCAAATCCGCAGCGCGCCTTGCAAACGATGGAAAAGGTCCGTGAAATTGTTGACGGCGGATATTCCTTCGGCGTTTTTGCCGAAGGGACGCGCGCGCTGCCGGGCGATCTTTTGCCGTTTAAGAAAGGCGCGTTTCATCTCGCGATGCAGACCGGCGCGGCGATCATTCCGGTCGCGATCAAAAATACCGATTACCTGATGGGGAAAAAAACGGGCGTCGTCAATCCCGGCACGATGGAAATCGTTTTACTGCCGCCGATCGAAACGAAAGGGTTAGCAGTCGAGACCGATTTGATGGAATTACTCAGAAAAACACGCGCCGCGATCGCCGAAGAACTGGCGAAAGGATGAAAAGCTCTTAAACTTATTCTCAACTCTTTAAAATCTATGGTTTTTTCGGAGTCGGCGTTGGTGTCGGCTTGGTTTCTTCTTTGACTTCTACTTCGTCATCACCGATCTTGACATCGGTTCTGCCGACGCGGTAATTGTCGTATTTGACGCGCACCCGCATTTTCACGACTTGTCCGTTGTCGAAAACCAATTCGTCGTCGGATGTTGAAAAGACCGGAAACCAGTATTTTCCGTCAACGCTGTCGCGCCACGTTTCCGTGATCGCAAAACGCTCTTTGCCTTCGGGAACGGCTTTTCCTTTCGATTTGACGATCATCAGATCGCGGTCGTCAACCCAAATTCTGCCAGAAAAATATTTTTGGTTGGTCTTTTTCCAATCGGGAATGACCTTTGGCGAAACATCGAAAACATATAAATCAAGCTCGTCAATTTTTTCTTTGCCGACGTATGAAAAATTGTATTGATCAACAAACTTAGGTTCGATCGCAAACGGGTCGATTCCGCCGAGATTCTCCAAATCGGCGACTGTGATTGTGATCTCCGTCAAGGTCGGAACCGGAAAGTAGAGAATTTTTTCAAACCGCGTGCCGTCTTCATTAAAAGTCAAATAAGAATTGCGCTGATAGGTTCCGGTAATTTGTCCGCCGAGACCGACCGTTTGAATTTTGGCGGAGCGGTTAAAAGCATAAATGCCCAAAGCCTGTCGGAAATTGAATTCGTTCTGTGTAAACTTTTTGATGATCTTATTGATTTCGGCTTGGCTCAATTCGGTTTTGACGATATTCGAAGTTTGCTGCGCCGAGGCGCCGACCGCCGAGAAAAGCAGAATGATTGAAAACAAAGTAATTAATTGTAATTTTTTCATCTTTATATCCTGAATGTTATCTGAAATTCTAACCGAATAGATGCAAAAATTCATTGCCAAGATGTTAAGTCCGGATCAAATTTAAAAGAAAAATTGACCGAAAGAAGAAAATTTTATTCATTCTTTCGGTCAAATCTAAAGTGAAACGTCGATCACAAAGCTAAAATTTATTGACTCCGGTAATCAATTCGTTCGCCGTTATCAAGCCGCGTAGTACGGATTCCGTTGTTGGTTTTGGTCACTTTGGAAATCACGCCGTTGTTTGTTAATTGGTCTTTATAGATGGTGGCGTAAGTTGTCGAACCGCCGTCGAAACTTATCACGACCGTGCCGTTTGAATTAATGGTCATTGTGATATTGCCGCCGGTTTGCGGATTTCTCGCGTAAAAAGTTCCTAATGCCCATCTCGGCACTTGGGCATCTCCATTGTTGGTGTTGCCGTTGTTGATATTGCCGTTGGCGTAATAATCAATGCGTTCGCCATTATCTGTGCGGGTTGTGCGAATCCCGTTATTGAGTTTCGTTACTCTGGAAATGATGCCGTTGTTGTTTAATTGATCACCGTAGATCGTCGCGTAAGTTGTCGAACCGCCGTCGAAACTTATCACGACTGAGCCGCTTGAATTAATATTCAAGGTGATGTTGCCGCCGGTTTGCG
>JBBQOA010000575.1:0-3202 GCA_038330465.1 Pyrinomonadales bacterium | reverse complement strand
CGTCTCGAAATCATCGGGCAAGCTGAAAAGAATTTCTTCCGCCGTTTTGCCGAGTCCTTGCGGATATTGTTCAGTGACAATGACGGGCGCGTTCAAAATCTGAAAACCGCGCACCGCCATCGAAGCTTTGGACGCGACTTGCGGAAATTCGGAGATCGCCGAACGAAATGCTTCCTGCAAATCGATGACGACGAGTGCCGTTTGAGAAATATCTAAGATTTTTGAATGAGCCATATCAATTTTGGATTTCTGATTTCTGATTTTGGATTTCTTCCTTTTTTTGCTTGCGCAATTCTCTTTCGCGCATTTCTTTTTTATAGGTTTTAAAGAAAAAGAAAAGCGCGACCGCACAGATGATCATAATCAAAACCATCATTCCGGCGATAAAATAAATTTCGGCGAGTCCTGAATTCGGCATATTCCAAGTTTACCGCACGGCTCAAAAATCGGCAAAAAGCGATGCCGAAAGTTTGGCTTGTCTCAAACATCGGCAGGGCGTAAAATATCTAAAAAGTTGCTGTCAATATCGGATTTCCGTTTGCGGAAAAATAGTTCGGCAAAAATTGAAACCGTTTTTCGCGGTTTCTCGTCTAAGTTTGCAGTTCGACAAAAAACAGTTTTTAACGGCAAGCCTTTCTCCGCCGTCAGTCATATTTTAAAATTTTTAGGGAGATTATGAAAAAAACTACAACAGTTTTGGTTTTGGTATTTTGTCTGTTATTTCAAAGCGTAGTGGCGATTCGCGCCCAATCGGTGCCGAATCAGACGGACGTTTTCGCGAAGATCCGCAAAGAAGGAATGGAAAATTCGCAGACAATGCGCACGCTTCATTTTTTTACGGACGTTTACGGACCGCGCCTGACCGGCACGCCGAGCTTGAAAGCGGCAGGGAATTGGGCGGTTGCGGAAATGACGAAATGGGGATTTGCGAACGCGCATCTCGAACCTTGGGATTTCGGGCATCCGGGCTGGGTCAACACGCGCGCATCGGGATTTATCACCGCGCCCGTGCAGGATTCGCTCGTTTTTGAAGTTTTATCGTGGACGCCGGGAACGAAAAAAAATAAAAGCGCGAAAGGTCAAACGTATCAGCTGATCATTCCGACGACGCCCGCGCCGACCGAAACAAATCCGAACGCCGTTCAATTTCCGACGCAAGCCGAATTAACTGCTTATTTCGAACGCACAAAATCGCAGATCAAAGGCAAAATGGTTCTGGTCGGCAAACCCGCCGTCATTCCGGTCAATATCAATCCGCCGCCGAAGCGTTTGAACGACGAGGATCTTTTGAAACGGCTCGACCCGAATAATCCGCAGCAGCCTTTTCGATTTCCGCAGCAACCCGCGCCGAAACCCGGACTTCTTACCGGACAGCAAGTTTCCGAACAGCTCGATAAATTTCTGGTTGACAACGAAGCGGCGGTCAGAATCAACGATGCCGGACGCGAACACGGACAGATCCGCGCCTTTAACAACCGCAGTTTCGACATTACAAAAAATGTTCCGACGGTGGTTATGCGCAACGAAGATTTCGGACGCATTTCGCGGCTGATGGACGACGGCACGCCGGTGACGCTTGAATTCGATATTAGAAACTCGATCATCCCCGAAGGCACGACTTCTTATAATACGATCGGTGAAATTACCGGCAGCGACAAAAAAGACGAAGTCATCATGCTTGGCGGACATCTCGATTCCTGGCATTCGGCAACCGGTGCGACCGACAACGCGATCGGCTGCGCGGTGATGATGGAAGCCGTCCGCATCTTAAAAGCCGTCGGCGTGACGCCGCGCCGGACGATTCGCGTCGCGCTCTGGTCGGGTGAAGAACAAGGGTTGCTCGGTTCGCAAGCCTACGTCAAAGAACATTTCGGTTCATTTGAAGAACAAAAGCCCGGCTTTGAGAAATTCGGCGGATATTTTAACATTGATTCGGGAACCGGCAGAGCGCGCGGAATGTCGATCTTCGGACCGCCCGAATCCGCGACCGTTTTGCGCGAAGCGCTCGCGCCTTATTCCGATTTGGGTTTTCTGGGCGTGATCAGTTCAAAAAGCCGCGGGCTCGGCGGTTCGGATAATACATCGTTCAATCAAGCCGGACTGCCGGGCATCGGCGTTTTGCAAGACCCGATCGAATACGGAACTCATACGTGGCACACGAATCTCGATACTTACGAACGAGTTATCGAAGACGACGTGAAAAAATCGGCGATCGTCATTGCGTCGGCGGTTTATGTACTGGCGATGCGCGACGAACTGCTGCCGCGATTCACCGCCGATCAAATGCCCGCGCTGCTGACACCGACGCCGACCCCGGCGGCAACGCCCGCGCCGACTCCGAAACCGAAGAAATAGAAAAGAAATAATTGGAAAAACGAGAAGCAGGGAAGATTTTATGTTACAAACGTATAATCTTCCCTGCTTCTCGTTTTAATTTCTTAACTTCTAAATTATTCGTAGCTGAGCGCTTCGACCGCATCGAGTCGGGCGGCTTTTAAGGCGGGATAAAGCGCGCCGAGAACGCCGCCGATCAAACCGACGATCGTCGTGATTGACACCACGAAGGGGCTGATCTCGACTTCGAGCGTCGTGAAGCGCGTCAGCACAAAACGCAGAATCACGGTCAGCAAAATTCCGCCGACGATTCCTAAAAAGGTGATCAGTAAAGCTTCCTGCGTGATCGTCCAGGCGATCTTCGGATTGCTCATCCCGAGCGATTTCATAATGCCGATCTGACGGGTGCGTTCGGTGACGGTCGTGTACATTGTCAGCAGAATGACGAGCGCGGAAATGACTGCCGCAACGCCGATGATCACGTCGAGAAACACATTGAGCGCGGGAATTCCCTGCATATAAAGCTCTTCGAGCTGTGATGTCAGCAGAATTTGATTATTCGGAAAAACGTTTTGGAGTTTTTCGGCAACTTGTTCGGGTTTGAAGCCGGATTTGATCTTGACCAGAAAAGCCGATGCTTTGCCTTCGCTGCCGAGCTGATTCTGCATCACGCCGAGCGGGATCTTGACACGTCCACCGGCTGCCGGTTCGTATGTTCCGACGATCTTAAATGGTTTTTCCCAGATCTCCATTGTATCGCCGATCTTGATCTTTTTCTGTTTTTGAAAACCCGTATCAATGATCGCTTCGTTTGCCGCGTCGTTAAATTTTCTGCCTTCGATAATGATCAAACCGGCGATCGCGGCGT
>JBBQOA010000574.1:0-3202 GCA_038330465.1 Pyrinomonadales bacterium | reverse complement strand
CGGTTTTCTTTATAATCACCGGCTTTCTTCGTCAGCGGATTACTGGCAAAAAGAATTTACGCATTCCGCCGAACAACAGCTCGCGCTGCTCGGTTTTGTCGGCGTGCCGGTCGCGGACAAACCGAAAAGTCGTTTGGTCGTAAATGAAACGGCACGAAATTCGTTGGAAGAAAAATTTAACGCAAAGACGCAAAGACGCAGAGAATATTTTATTCGCAATTCGCAATCCGCAATCCCGAATCGCGCTGATTCATCCCGTCGCGGCATTCGATACAAAACAATGGGCAACCGAAAATTTTGCGCGGGTTGCTGAATATTTGAGCGAAAAAGGCTTGCCAACGGTCGCGGTTGCGACAAAGCAAGAACGCGAGGTTTTAGACGAGCTGAAAAAACTCGCAAACGTCCCGATCTTAACTTTCGATGATCTAACCTTGCCCGAAATTACGGCACTGGCTTCGCGCGCTGCGCTTTTTGTCGGGAACGATTCGGGGATCGCGCATATCGCGGCGGCTGTGAACACGCCGAGCGTCGTCGTTTTCGGTTCGTCAAACATCAACCACTGGCGACCGTGGACGGACGCGCCGAGCGAGATCGTCCGCGAAAAACTGCCGTGTCAGCCGTGCGCCGGTTATGTCTGCAAGGAATTCGCCGCGCCGCGTTGTATCTTGAGCGTCAAAACCGAAAGCGTGATCGAAGCGATCGATCGGATTTTGCAAAATTAGACAGAATGCCAACCATCATCACACACGGATTTGCCGGATTGATCGGCGGAAAAATCTTTTCGGATGCCGAAAAAACGAAGTTTTGGATTCTCTCGGCGCTGGTGCCGATGATTCCCGATGCCGATGTGGTCGCTTTCAGATTCGGCATTCCATACGATTCGATGTTCGGGCATCGGGGTTTTTCACACTCGATACTTTTTGCGTTGATCATAACTTTAACCGTGATGCTGGGGGCGTTTAGAGAAATGAGTTTCGGCGCAATATGCGGTCTTTTTCTTCTTGATCGCGCTCTCGCATCCGCTTTTGGATGCTTTGACAAACGGCGGTTTGGGCGTCGGATTATTTATTCCGTTTAGCGCTATGAGATATTTCGCGCCGTTTCGTCCGATCGAGGTTTCACCGATAAATATCAAAAGATTTCTGGACGGTTCGGCAATGGCGGGTTTGGTAAGTGAATTTCTTTGGGTTTGGCTGCCTTTGTCGGCGGTTTATTTGATAAAGATTCTCGTCAAAAGATTCAAAAATAAAAGGCGAATTCCGAAGAATCCGCCGCAAAGCATTTAAGCACAGGCATTTAAGCCAAAGCGTTTAAGCCAAAGTCTATGACAAACTTATTTTTTATTCATATTCGCGTTCGATTTTGCGGGCGTGCTGCCGCTATTGACCATTTGATTGGTCATCGAATCTTTCGGCGCGACTTTTAATTCGCTTTTGACGCTTTTGACGCCTTCGATGCCTTTCGCGACCGTTTCGGCTTTTGTTTTCTCAGCCGCGCTTGCCACGCTGCCTTTCAAGGTCACAACGGCGTTGACGACATCAACATCGATCGTCGATTCACGCAGATCACTCGTGGTCATCAAAGCCAGCCGGGTTTTGGTCCAAAGCCAACTATCGTTTGCGCCTTGACCGATGGTTTCGCCGCTTCTTTTATCTTTTTCATAATCGGCTTTATTTTTATCGTATTCCTCACGATTAACATTCGCATCATTCCAGCGATTACCATTATTCGGCATCGTCACATTCATATTGCTATTAACGACAACCGCCGTGTTGCTGTTTAAGTTTCTGGTGTTGACGTTCGTATTCGGCGTCGTGCTTTCGCAGCCTGCCAGCGCGAGTGCCGATAAGCTGATAGTCATAATTACAAATTTAGTTTTCATATTCTAATGTCTCCTTTTTTTGCAAAAGCCTTACAAAACTAATTCAACTGCAATTTCCATACCAACCGAAATTAATTCGAAGTTTTCGCGATTATTTGGCTGAAAATGTCTGTTTTACGCTTTTTTACGCAACAAACTAACTGCTTTCTTGACATAGCCAAAGAGGACATTTATCATCTAAAGTTTCGGCTCATATTGCCGCTGCTCGCTGTGTGGTGCGAAAGTGCATTAAAACAAGACGCGCACGAGAAATAAAAATATACAGATATGTTCGAGTCACTATCCGATAAATTAAAGCGTTCGCTAAAGAATCTGCGCGGTCAGGGCAAACTCACGCCCGAGCACGTTGATACGGCTTTAAAAGAAATTCGGATGGCTTTGCTCGAAGCTGACGTCAATTACAAGGTTGCCAAAGACTTTGTCGAAAACGTTCGCCTCAAAGCCGAAGGTCAGGAAGTTTGGCAGGATCTCAAACCGCACGAACAGGTCGTCAAGATCGTTTATGACGAACTCGTCGAGCTTTTCGGCGGAACTTCTTCGCGGCTCGTTTTTACAAAGCAGATCCCGAACGTCGTGATGATCGTCGGTTTGCAAGGTTCGGGTAAAACCACTTCGACTGGCAAGATTTCGCGGTGGCTCAAAGATAATCAGGAACGCAAGCCGCTGCTTGTTTCGGTTGACGTTTATCGTCCGGCGGCGCGCGAACAGTTAAGAGTGGTCGGCAATGCGGTCGGCGTCGCGGTTTATCAGGACAAAGAAACCAACGATCCGCTGACGCTCGTGCGCGGCGCGGTCAAGCACGCACAGGAGATGGGTTTTGATACTCTGATGATCGACACCGCCGGACGTCTCCACGTTGACGACGATCTGATGGTCGAACTCGAACAGATCAAGGCGGAAACCCGTCCGATCGAGGTTTTGTTCGTGGCGGACGCGATGACCGGGCAAGATGCCGTTCGATCGGCGGAAGTTTTTCACGAACGAGTCGGGATCACGGGCGTTGTTTTGACGAAAATGGACGGCGATGCGCGCGGCGGCGCGGCGCTCTCGATCAAACAGGTCATCGGGCAACCCGTCAAATTTGTCGGCGTCGGCGAAAAATACGACGCGATCGAACCATTTTATCCCGACCGGATCGCGCAGCGAATCCTCGGAATGGGCGATGTGCTTTCGCTGATCGAAGAAGTTCAGGGCAAGATCGACGAGGACGAAGCGCAGAAGCAGTTCCAGAAAATGACGAGCAATCAGTTTACGCTCGAAGATTTTCGGGCGCAGCTCGGACAATTCAAAAAGCTCGGTTCGATGTCGAAACTGATGAAG
>JBBQOA010000573.1:0-3208 GCA_038330465.1 Pyrinomonadales bacterium | reverse complement strand
TTGAAAACATAGATTCCTAAACTGAGCGCAAGCCACGCCGTTGCAACGATCCAAAGGGCGGTGCCGTAACCCGCGCCGAAAATCGTCCGCAGCGCAAAGATCATCAAAACGCCGAACAAAAGACCGCTTGCCGCCCACATCGCGAGCAGCACAAGCGGCGAAACGGTCTGCGAAGAAAGCAAAATTCCGGCAACGGCAAACGGCAGATGCGCCGCCGCCCAAGCCATCAGCGAACAGGTCGCGAGCTCGCCGTAACTGCGCGAAAGAACCACGCCGAAGCCGCCCGCGCCGCCGAAAAAGGACATCAAAAGAATGAGGGCGGGCACATAAAAAATGGAGATCGACAAAAGCGGCTGGTAAAATTTGTGCGGCTCGAACGAGAAATAGCTAAAGAAAGTGTCGCCGACGAACGGAATTTTTTGACGCGCCGCGACTGCCCTGCCATATTCGGCAAGTGCTTTGTAATATTGCGCTTCGGCTTCGGGCGAATCTTTATCGAGTTCATAATTCGATTGATAAAATTCGTTCAGATTCGGAATATGATACGCCGTTTGCAGTTTGTCATTGATCGTCAAAAAAAAGGCAAGCGCGACGACCAGCGCCAAACCGGCGGCAAACAGCCAGCTGCCATTGTCGATGAGCCCGCTCATCGCCGCTGCCGGACGAAAATAAAGCTGAAAAAGAAGTTTGATGGTTTCCATAGAGGGTGCGCAAAAAGGAATTTGCTTCAGAAAACAGAGTAGTTTGAAGGCGCGAAAAATGTCAAGATTTTTCGCGCCTTCATCAAATAAAAGGCTGACTTGGATTTAAGCCATTTCAGGGTTTTTGACGACCCCGATGAACGGCAGATTGCGGTAGCGATTGGCGGCGTCCAAACCGTAGCCGACGACGAATTTGTTCGGGATCTGAAAACCGCAGTAATCGATCGTGAGTTCGGTTTTGACGCGCGGTTCGGGTTTATCGAGCAGCGTCGCGATGCGGAGCGAGCGGGCGCCGCGCGAACCGAGAATTTCCATCAGACGAAAAAGCGTCAAACCGGTATCGACGATATCTTCGCAGACGATCACGTCCTTGCCGCGAATCGGATGCGTCAGATCTTTGAGGATTTCGACATCGCCCGACGAAACCGTCTCGTCCTTGTAGCTTGAAACCGCCATAAAATCGATCGCCAGTTTGAGATCGATCGCGCGCATCAGATCGGACAAAAAGATCACCGAGCCTTTCAAAACGCCGACCAGAACGAGATCTTTATCGGCATAATCGGCGGTGATCTGCCGCCCGAGTTCGGCGACGCGGGCACGAATCGCTTCGGCGGAATACATCACTTCGAGGTTCGGATTGGTAAATTCGGTAAATTCGGCGGCTGTTTGCGTTGACATAGTTTTTGATTTGATTGAAACGTTGTTTAGAAATACTATAAATCAAAAGGTTAAATGTGAAAATGTGAAAATGTGGAAATGTGGAAATGTGGAAATGTTAGTTATCAACAGATATTCGACAACTTTTACCCCTTTTTCACTTTTACCCTTTTTCACTTTTTCACTTTAAAGATTTATGGCAGAAGATAAAGAAACCCGCGCGCGCGTCCGCGAACTCGTCAAACAGGTCCTCGCAAATGCCGCACCGGCAGAGCAAACGGCGGAAAGCTTTCCGCAGCGCGTTGTCGTCAATTCCCTGCAGGACAAAATCGACAAAGAATTTGACCGCGACGAATCGGCGAAAAACTTGATCACCGAAGACGATCTGCGCGGACTCGAAGCGGGCGCGAAGCTGCGGATTGCCGAAAACGCGAAATTTACGCCGCTCGCGAATGATTTGATCAATGAAAGAAAGATCGTGCTGATTAAAAAATCCGCGCGCCGTTCCGTCTCGAAAATCCGCACGATCGCCGTCGGCTGCGATCACGGCGGCTTTGAATTCAAGGAAAAATTAAAAGCATTTCTCGCCGATTTTGGCTTAAACGTCCGCGATTTCGGCACAAACTCGGCGGACGCGGTCGATTATCCCGATTTCGCGCACGCCGTCGCGTGCGCCGTCGGCGAACGCAAAGTTGACGCCGGAATAATCATCGACGGCGCCGGCATCGGAAGTGCGATGGCGGCAAACAAAGTTCCGAATGTCCGCGCCGCCGCCTGTTATTCGGTCGCGCTCGCCCGCAATTCACGCCAGCACAACGGCGCGAATGTGCTGACGCTTGGCAGCGGACAAAATAATTTCACCGAGATCAAAGAAATCGTCGAAGCGTGGATTTCGACCGATCTGACCGAAGAACGCCACCAAAAGCGCGTCGCCAAAATCGACGCGATCGACAAGGAATATCGTCGATAAAATCCCCTGAACCTGTACTCAAAGAAAAAGACGATCATTTACTATAATCTGACAAAGCAGAGCTAAATATGTAGTTAAAATCTCTCTGCATTTTGATATAATATTCGGCACATATAAGGAGGAAGATTATGGCAGTTCAAGTGACGGTTGTTCAGGACCCGGGAGAACATTATATTATGAGCACTCTTTTACAGGACGGAAATTTTCCGTTGTGGCTCGATTATGTATTGAAAGGCGCAACGGCAATCAAAACTGTTGATGATTTTGTGCGGGTTTGTCTGCAAACCGCTCAAGAGAAGGGGAAAATTGATTATATTCAAATAAACGGTCACGGAAATGAAACGGGTTTTCGGATCGGAAATGATCGGATAGAACTTTCGAGCATTAATACCATTTAGTCGAAACTAGCGACCATCGCACCGGTTTTGAACAAAGATTGCGGCGTTGAAATCTGTGCTTGCAAAGCCGGAAACGCCAAAGAACTATTCCGGCAGTTTTCACTAATTTTAGGCGGAGTTTCAATTATCGGATTTTTGGTTAGTCAGGAAGGCGGCGTGGGGATGGTTTCACCGCCCGTGGTCGTCACGCCCGGTGGTTCTTATATGACACCGGCACCGGCTTCAGGCGGCTATTCACAACCCGTTCCGCCGCCGCCTAAATAAAACCATTAGCCGTAAGATATTGTAACTCTCGACCCGAAAATCAGCGGTTTAATAAGTTGAATATTTATACCGTGCTGGGCTTTGTTGCATAAATAGCCAGATTTCCAATTTTCAATTTTAATCTCAGATCGTGACTTTGTAACTGTCCGGCATTCCCAAGTGCGTCATCCGGTTTAAGGCGGCGCTCTTGATGATCATTTCCTGAAATTGATTTTCCT
>JBBQOA010000572.1:0-3208 GCA_038330465.1 Pyrinomonadales bacterium | reverse complement strand
ATCAATCGGGTCAATGCTCGTCGTCGATGTCGTCCCGACGGTCGCGACGACGCAAAACGGCAAATGTCCCGAGGCTTTGTCGTCCGCAATCGCTTCGCGCAATTTTTCGGCGTCCATTTCAAAGCGTTCGTTGGTCGGGATCTTGACGATCGAGCGCGTTCCGAGTCCGAGCAGAATGACGGCTTTATCGATCGAACTGTGCGTTTGTTCCGAGCAATAAACTCTGAGAAGCGGCAGATCGGTGCGCCCGCTCATTCCTTTTTCACGAATATTTAAATTCAGTTTTTCGCGCGCCATCGCGATCGCGTGAAGCGTCGAGATCGACGCCGTATCGTAGATAAGTCCGTGAAAATCGGCGGGCAGCGCCATCATTTGCCGGAGCCAATCGAGCACGACGGGTTCGAGTTCGGTCGAAGCGGGCGAAGTGCGCCAGAGCATCGCTTTCATATCGAACGCGGCGGAAAGCATCTCGCCGAAAATACCGACCGAGCTCGTCGAGGTCGAAAAAAGTCCGTGAAAATTCGGATGATTCCAATGCGTCACGGCGGGCAGGATCAAGTTTTCCACATCCTCGAAAATCTGTGGAAAACTTTCGCCTGCAAGCGGCGCAGAAATCGGCAAAGCGTTTTTCAGATCGTTCGGCGCATTTTGCGAAAGCACCGGAAATTCTTCCAAACGCTCGAAATAATCGGCGATCCAATCGACGATCTCGTGCCCGTATTTTCGGAAATCCTCTTTCGGCATATCGCCTAAGAAGTTTGTTTCACTTGTTTTCATAACAAAAATATTTTAACTTACAGAAATTCTAATCGAAACGGGTTCGACATACTAACCGAAAAAGGTATAATGCCTTTTTGTATAATTATTACGTAAAATTATAAAATGCTCTGAAAAACAAACTTTCCCGGCTTGGTTGACGTAGTACGACCAAAGCAGAGCATAACAAATCAAACTAATCAAAAATTTTAACCGAGAGGTAGATATGAGCAGAATATTTTTAGCTATTTGTGTGACAACTTCCATTTTATTTTCGATCGCCTGCGTTGATAAAGGCGCAAAGGGAACGACATCGACCGGCGACACGATCAAGGTCGGTGTTTACGGCGATCTGACCGGCGCGACTTCGAGCTTCGGACAATCCACCAAAAACGGTATCGAACTCGCCGTCGAAGAAATCAATAAAGCCGGCGGCGTCAACGGCAAACAGATCGAGCTCGTCATCGAAGACGATCAGGGCAGACCCGAACAAGCCAAAACGGTTGTTTCCAAATTGATCAGCCAGGACAAGGTGCAAGCCGTTCTCGGTGAAGTTGCTTCGACCAACAGTTTAGCCGCCGCGCCGGTCGCGCAGGAAGCCAAGATCCCGATGATCTCGCCTTCTTCGACCAATCCGAAAGTAACGGAAACCGGTGATTACATTTCGCGCGTCTGCTTTATCGATCCTTTCCAAGGCTCGACGATGGCAAAATTTGCGGCGACGACCTTGAAAGCGAAAACCGCCGCGATTCTCGGCGATGTCAATTCGGACTACAGCAAAGGTTTGACGCAGTTCTTCGAAGAAGAATTTACCAAACAGGGCGGAAAGATCGTTGCCAAGGAAGCCTATACGCAAACCGATCCGGACTTTAAAGGACAGCTCACAAAGATCCGCGAACTGAAACCCGATGTGCTTTATATTCCGGGTTATTACGGACAAGTCGGGATCATTGCCAAACAAGCCCGCGAACTCGGAATGAATATGCCGCTGCTTGGCGGCGACGGTTGGGATTCGCCGGAACTTTGGAAACTCGGCGGCGAATCGCTCAAAAATGCGTATATTTCAAACCATTATTCAGCCGACAATCCGGCGCCCGAAATTCAAAATTTCGTCAAAGCCTACAAAGCGAAATTCAATGTCGTGCCCGATTCACTCGCGGCTTTGGCATATGACGCGGCGAAAGTTTTGGCGGACGCCATCAAACGCGCCGGCGGTGCCGGAGACAGCGCGAAATTAAAAGACATGATCAACGCGACGAAAAATTTTGCGGGCGTCACCGGAATGATCACGCTTGACGATAAACGCAACGCCGTCAAACCGGCGGTCGTTTTGTCGCTCGATCCGGCAGACAGCAAATTCACCTTTAAGGAAACGATTTATCCTGAAGGAATGACTCCGCCGGCGGCTTCGACCGCGACGGCGAATACTTCAACCAACACCACGTCGAATACCGCGACCAATACCGCGACCAACACAAACGCAGCAAAATAAGTTTCAAGTCCCAAGTCTCAGGTCTCAAGTCAAAACACGCTTGGGACTTGGGGTTTGGGGCTTAAGACTTGAGATTTTTCTTTTATGGACACTTTTGTTCAGCAACTTATCAATGGTTTAACGATCGGCTCGATCTACGCGCTGATCGCACTCGGCTACACAATGGTTTACGGCATTTTGCGCCTGATAAATTTTGCCCACGGCGATATTTATATGGTCGGCGCGTATGCCGGATTTATTATCGCGACATCGCTCGGTTTTTCGGAAAATCCGTCGGCATTCGGTTTTGTCGTGACCTTGATCGGTTCGATGGTCATCGCCGGCGGAATCGGCATGGCGATCGAACGTTTCGCTTATCGTCCGGTGCGCAAGTTTTCAAAAATGACGACGCTCATCACGGCGATCGGAATGTCGCTGCTGATCGAATATCTGTTCGTTTTCATCTTTTCGGGCACGCCGAGATCTTTTCCGCAACTTTTACCGAACGATAACATCACGCTTTTCGGCAATGCGACGATCTCGACTTCGCAGATCCTGATCTTTGTCGTTTCGATGCTTTTGATGGTCGTTTTGCAATACATCATCTACAAAACAAAGATCGGCAAAGCGATGCGTGCCGTTTCGTTTAATTTGAATTCGGCGAAACTGATGGGCGTCAACACGGATTTTGTGATTGCCTTTACGTTCGCGCTCGGTTCGGCACTCGCTGCAGCGGGCGGCGTTCTGACGGCGCAATACAATCCGAAAATTGATCCGTTGATGGGAATTATCACGGGCTTAAAAGCATTCGTCGCGGCGGTCTTAGGCGGCATCGGAAACATTCCGGGGGCGGTTCTCGGCGGTTTGCTGATCGGCGCGGCGGAAACTCTGGTCGTCGGTTACGGAAGCAATATCGGCATTCCTTCGACGTATCGTGATGCGGTCGCCTTTGCTATTTTGATTTTAGTTCTCCTGGTTCGT
>JBBQOA010000571.1:0-3224 GCA_038330465.1 Pyrinomonadales bacterium | reverse complement strand
CGCCATCGAATAAATTGAGCCGTCAACATATTCGTGACGGATTTCCGCACCGCGCTCATCTTTTAGATAGTCGGCGACCGTGATATAAGTAAGTTTTTTCGGAATTCCCATAATATTTCTCCCGTTTGTGCTAACATTTTACAATCAATTCGGAACAATTAAAAGGTTTATATGAAAGCAATAGTTGTCAGAGAATTCGGTGCGGCAGACGTTTTGAAGCTGGAAGAAATTCCAACGCCGGAGCCGAACGAAGATCAGATTCTGGTGCGGATCAAAGCGGCGGGCGTCAATCCGGTTGACACATATATTCGCGCCGGAGTTTACGCGCAGAAACCCGCGCTGCCGTACACACCGGGCAAAGACGGCGCGGGAATCGTCGAAAAAACGGGCGCAAGTATTACTGCATTCGCGCCCGGCGACCGCGTTTTAACGGCGGACGCGGGTTCGGGAACTTACGCGGAATTTGCATTGTTTGCCGAAAAGAATCTGATAAAATTGCCCGAAAATATCTCGTTTGCCGAAGGCGCGGGCGTTTTTGTGACCTCGGCGACCGCCTATCGCGCGTTGTTTCAAAAGGCGCGCGGCACGGCGGGCGAAACGGTTTTGATTCACGGCGCATCGGGCGGCGTCGGCATCGCGGCGATTCAATGGGCGAAGAATGCGGGACTGAAAGTGATCGGCACGGCGAGTTCCGACGAAGGAAAACGGCTCGTCACGGAGCAGGGCGCGGATTTTGTCGTCGATCATTCGTCAGGATCGTATCTGGGCGAAATTTTGGAAATTACGAACGGGAAAGGCGTCGAGATAATTCTGGAGATGCTCGCAAACGTTAATTTGCAAAAGGATTTCGAGGTGCTCACGCATTTCGGACGCATTTCGATCATCGGCAATCGCGGCAGTCTCGACTTTAATCCGCGCGCGATCATGAGCAAGGACGCGAGCGTTTACGGGCTTTCGCTCTTTAACGCGCCGGCGGCGGAGATGGAAGAAATTCACGCCGCCGTTTACGACGGATTGAGCGCGGGTTTTCTGCATCCGATCATCGGCAAAACTTTTTCTTTAGCGGAAGCCGCCGCCGCGCATCGCGCCGTCGTCGAAGAAAAAGCGCTTGGCAAGATAGTTTTGGAAATTTGAAAACGGAACGCCGTCAACCTGACGGTATTCCGTTTTCATATCTATTAGCTTTACATTGCTTTGCGCGAAGTTGTGACGCCTAAAAGACGTGCCGGAAATGTCGCGAAATTTTCGATCTCGACCTCATATTCCTTGGTTTTCTTGTTCTGTTTCCAACGAATTTGCGCCGCCGCGATATAAGTTCCTTCACCTTTTCCGGTGCGGTCGTCGATAAATATTTCGATCACGCCGAACGGATAATCGAGCGAACGATAACCGCCGCGAAGTTCGGCAAACTGCGTCCAGCGTTCGAAGACGATAAAGATCCGCCGTTTGCCATCGACCAGATTTTCGCGGACGACATTGATCGGCACACCGATCCTTGCGCCGATCGAAAATCTTCCCAATTCCTTTTTACTGATTTCTTTCAAAACCATATCTTGCCCGCTTTCTTGTAAAAGATTTAAATATCCCTGCGCCTCGTCGTCGGAGGTTAAGCCATTGATATTTAATGTAAACGGCGCATTCAAAGTGCGCGTGTTAAAACCTGAGCCGAAGCTGATGACCGTGCCCTGCAAAGTTTCCTTAGCACTTTGTCCGAAAACATTCGGCGAAAACCCGAGACCGATCATAACCGCGAAAAATACCGCATATAATTGTAATTTTTTCATTTTTTTTATCCTCTCGTTTTGTAAACTTTAAGTTTTATAAACTTTTCCGTAACGAATTGATACAGATTGATGTTTGTGTTAAATAAAGGACGCAAATTGTGTTCCAATTTATCTGCGAAAACTTAGATTGTGTGGTAAATTTTGGGTGTGATAAAAAACGTCGCCGAATACGCCGAAATAATTATGTGCGATGACCGTGAAAAGATCGTCACGGAAACGCCGACCGCTTTCACGGACGATAAAATCGAGCGAATTTACGAATTTGCCGACGGCGCGGTCGTCAAATACGAATGGCAATCAACGCCCGACGGCAGAACCTCGGCGACCGGCGAATTTAATCACCGTTTTACGCTTATCAATCTGCCAACGCCAAACCCGCACAAATTCAAAAAGGGAATCATCAAAGCGGTAAATTATCCGCGCAGTTAGTGTTTATTTTTAAGTTTTATAAAATGAATGAACGATGCCGTCATGATAATTTTAAGTTGTGCTGACCGCGTCATTCTTTTTAAATTCATCAAGAACTTCAAAAACCTGCAGCGCATATTTGACGTTGCCGAACGGCGCGGAAACCTGGACACCTTGAATCACGTCGCGGACTTCCAATAATGATTCGCGGGCGATCGCAATGCCTTCTTCGCGGGCTTCTTCCTTGCCTTTTTCGGAAGCGACGCGCATTCTTTCTAAAATTTCAGCTGTGACATTGACGCCCGGAACTTCGTTGTGAAGGAATTCGGCGTTTCTGAAACTTACGAGAGGCCAGATGCCCGCGATGATCGGAATCCGGACGTGGGCGATGCGGTCAAGGAATCGGCGCAGTTGGTCGGTGTCGAAAACGGGCTGCGTGATCGCGTATTCCGCGCCGGCTTCGACCTTCCATTCAAAACGCTTGATCTCTTCGTCGAGATTGACCGCGCCCGGATTGACGCCGACGCCGATCGTGAAAGTCGTCGGTTTGCCGATCGGATTGTTGCCGAGATCGAGCCCGTGATTGAGTTTGTTGACCATATTTGTCAAACCGATCGCGTCGATGTCAAAGACGGCGGTCGCGTCCGGATAAGGTCCCATTTTCGGCGGGTCGCCCGTGATAATAAGTAAATTTCTGAGATCGAGTGCGGCGGCGCCGAGCAGATCCGACATCATTCCGAGCAGATTGCGGTCGCGGCAGCAGTAATGCAGCACGGCTTCGATGCCGATCTCGCGTTCGATCAAAACAGAAGTTGCCTGCGCCGACATCCGCGTCTGCGCCCGCGGTCCGTCGGGGACATTGACGGCGTCAACGCCCGCCGCTTTTAAAAGTTTGATCGAGGCGAGCGTTTTTTCGGCATCGCAGCCCTTCGGCGGCAGCACTTCGACCGATGTCACAAATTCGCCGCGCGCAATCTTAGCGCCCCAATTCGAACGCTCGGCAAACGGCATCACCGAAACGTCGGCGGGTTT